>JAGASB010000016.1 GCA_017621955.1 Clostridia bacterium
GAAATTTTACCGAAAGACACTTTGATTATTTTTGATGAAATTCAGTCTTGCCCACAAGCAATTACTTCTTTAAAGTATTTTAATGAGGAAGCGAATGAATACCATATCGTTGCACTTGGCTCATTATTAGGCGTTTCAGTAAATCGTGGCAATTTTTCATTCCCTGTTGGTAAAGTTCAATTTTTAACAATGTATCCAATGGATTTTGAAGAATACTTGCTTGCAAAGGGAGAAGAGTACTTAGTGGGGCAAATTAAAGATTGTTACGCAAGCGATACACCATTAGATACACTTTTTCACGAACGTGCGCTTGACTACTATAAAGAGTATTTATTCGTTGGCGGTATGCCTGAAGTGGTTGAAAATTACATCAAGAATAAAAACACTGAAATGGTAAGAATAGCGCAACAAACTATTTTGGAATCGTATCAAAACGATATGGGTAAATATAATAAACAATCTGAAATTCCAAAGACCAAGATTGTCTATAAAAATATTAGCACCCAACTTGCTAAAGAGAATAAAAAGTTTCAATACAAGTATGTGAAATCAGGTGGACGCGCTTCTGAATTTGAGAGTGCAATAGAGTGGTTGTGTTTGGCCGGTGTTGCAAGTCAGTTATATCGTATAGAGCAAATTGCTTTACCGTTAAATGCTTATAGGTCATTATCAGACTTTAAGTTTTATATGAATGACGTTGGGCTTTGTGGTGCAAGTCAAGATATACATTTTGACGATATTCAGCGAGACAATCCCTTGTTATATAATTTCAAGGGTGGCTTAACTGAAAATTACGTGTTTAATCAATTTACGAGTAATGGATTTGATTTATATTATTGGACTAGCGGAAATCAAGCGGAAATAGATTTTATTGTAAGAGTTAATGAAGAAATTGTTCCTGTTGAGGTAAAATCTTCGGATAACACTCGTTCAAGAAGCTTATCCGTTTATAATGGTAAATACGCTCCAGCATATTCAATCCGATTATCAATGAAGAACTTCGGATTTGAAAATGGTATAAAATCAGTTCCACTTTACGCAGCGTTTTGTATTAAATAATGCTGTAACATAATTATAAATAAATATATTATTAAATTAAGGCAGAATTAAAATGTTCTGTCTTTTTTTATTTTCAAAAGGAGGCTTTATGAGTTGTTTGATGAAATTTAAGTGGGTGAAATTGCCACGCGAAATTATCCCTCAAAAGAAAGGAATTATGGGGTATTGGATGAAACTTGCTGCAAGGGTTGCTTTTAGAAAAGGGCAATCCTTTTATTGTGGTCACACCAATGAGGTAAATCCTGGCGAGTGGGTTGGTGGCATTATGGGTCTAAAGAGTATTCTTGGAATTAAATCGAAAGAAAAAGCGATACAAGTTATGGATGAGCTTAATAGATTTGGATATATAACTTATAACGTTGACGTTCAAACTAAAAAATTGACTTATAAAATAAACGACTGGGTTATCGAATGTTCAGGAAAAGAATGTCTAAACGACAATACTTATGCAACTAACGATTATGGCTTTCTTTGCGTACCGAGAAATATTACTGAACGTCTTGTGAATAACGGGTATAAATTTGCCGAATCTGATGCGTGGTTAGACCTTTGGATTCATACGATTTATGAAGATAGAAAAAATTTTTTAACTTTTTTTGCTCCAATGGTAAGGTTTCAAGAATTGAATGTCTTCTTATCATTGGAGACACTTAGTAAGCGCTGGGGCTGGGAAAAGACAAAAACGTGGAGATTTTTCCAAAAAAATAAGGAGGTGTTTGAATTATATCGTCTTCCCGGAACTTACGGCTGTTTGCTATTCAATAAGTTGTATCCGATCAGTAAAGATATAGTATTACCAAAACAAGCAGAAATAATTGAAATAATTTTGAAAACACGACAGACGTTAGAAGATAGGAAAGTAGATTGCGCTCACGGGAATCTAGGGTATCTTATCGAAACAATGGGAGAGGATTTTACAAACTTGATTGTTAATGAGAGAGAAAAAAATAGCGTTGCACTTTTTCATTATATAATACGCGCGTATATTTCTCCGTGTTGGAAAGACGTTAAAATTAGTTATGACTGCAAAGAATATTATATATTACTCAAAGGAGAAGTTATTGAACTAAATAAAATACGTGGTCCTTGTGTGTCTCTGGATTTACACGATAAGGAGAATCAGCAATGAAAGAAAAAAAAGAAACTAATGAAATGAGAAAGGCAGAAATGTCCAAAGAAATTAATGTGATGAAACAAGAACATTCGGATTTTTTAAGGTTGTTCTTGGACGGTACACTTACTGGTGATACCAAGAAAGTTGATGAAGTTCTACAAGACTTTAAGAATAATAAGATGCCGAAGGCATTTCATAACACTAGATTACTACTTAGAAATTACAAAAAAATAGTTTGGTTGGTTGAATGTTTTCCTGAATTTATTGCAACGGAACTTGCTCAACCATTAGAGAGCGTTGATAAACTTTTGGCTCGTGTTGATGGAGAATTAGCGTTTGGGAATAAAAAACTTGATAGGAAATTAGCTAGCATTGAAAAGACAAGAATGGTTTTGGAATTGGTGAACGATGCAATAAGTGTCTTGCAGAAAATGCCTAAGGGCGAAAATATGTATCAAGTTATTTATTTGACTTATGCAACGCAAGAAGATTTGACCATTGATGATATTTTGTACCGATTAAATATATCGAGAAAGAAATATTATTTACTTAGGGACCAAGCTATAGCATTAATTTCTATTCGTTTATGGACGAGCGCAGACAAGGATTTGGCATTTTGGTTAGAGTTGCTGTACATTTATGAAAACAGAAAAAAAGATGGAGGTGAAGATAATTAAGGCGTTGAAAAGTGATTGAAATATTTTTTTATATTTGATATAATATAAGTAAACTAACAGTCTTAAGGTGGCGGACTGATTAATAATTTTAATTGGTCTGCCATTTATTTATGTAAATTAGTATACAGGAGGTAAACAATGAAAGAAAAAAATAAATTTACATTAGAAAAAATAGATGAATTGTTAAGCCTTCTTGTAGGATATGAAACACAAAAGTACACATTTGAAAACAAAGGATATGATTTTCTTGATGTAGGACAGTTGTTTGTAAAAGTTAAAAATCCTGAGAAGACAAACGATTTATCAATCAAAACAAGTGACGTATTTACATTATTTTTTGCAGGAACGCAAAAAGAATTCCCTGCAAATGAACAAGGGTTTAATGAATTAAAAATACTTGTGCAGGCTATACTTGATTGCTCTCAGTGTGTTTATGTTCTAAATACAACGGATGGCTCTCGTTATGCGATAGGGAAGGTTTTATCCGTAAAGGAAATTAATGATAAAACTATTAAAAATATAATTAATTCTTTTGCGGAATTTAGGAAAATGAAGATGAAGAACGCAAAACTTAGGCTTATTGCGTGGCAATCGGAGTATAATAAAGAGTTTTGTCTTTAGAAAAAGATTCTTAAGATTGAGACTTTTTAGAGAAGAATATTAAAAATTTTTTAAAAGGATACGAAACATACACAAAAAATATACAAAACTTACACAAAAAAGAGATATAAAGGGAATTCCTAATGTGTTAAAATGATATCGTGGAAAAATTGAAACCAGACGTGAAACCACCGTTTTGATGTGCAAATCAAATGGTGGTTTTTTAGTTAAATTTTAATTTTTTTTAAAAAGATACGAAACTTACACAAAAAATATACAAAACTTATACAAAAAAGAGATTTAACGGGGATTCTCAATGTGTTAAAATGGTATCGTGGAAAAATTGAAACCAAACGAACGCACCGCTTAGGAAAACTATCCTAAACGGTGTTTTTGTTTACTAAAAAAAGGAGGTAAAAAGTATGCAAGCAGAAAAGCAAAAAGGTGCTTGGATAAAAATTGTATACTGGTCTCTTGTCTTTGCTTTCATGGCTATTCTTGTTTGTATGCAGACAACGTTTGCAGCAACTGAAACTATGTGGGATAGATTTGAAACCGTTATGAACGATTTTTATTATAAGCTTCTTGGTATCAGTACCATTATTGCTGTTGCGATGGCAGCAGTGGCTTTGGTTGTAAGAATGGTTTCTAGGAACCAAAAAGCAGTAGATGAAGCAAGTGCTTGGTTGAAGAGAATTTTAATTACTTGGGTTATATTGAATTCTCTCGGACTAATTGTAGCGTATGTACAACCGCTTATTGCGGGCGGAAATTACGTTGGGTAAACCTAATCAAGGAAAGGGAGGTGATAACAATTGCTTGATTGGATGTTTGAAGGGATAGTTGACTGGGTTAGCGGTGTTGTCACGGACCTCATGGACGCTGTTTCTGGATTATTCTTAAATGCGCTCGGTACAGATATGACGGCAATGGAAGAATATTTTCCTTTTGTCGCAAGTGCGTTCACTGTAATGCAGTATATGGCTTGGGCGTTGTTGTTTTTAATAACAGTGTGGCAACTGTTCAAGGCTTTCAGCGGACCACTTGGGGAATCTGAAAATCCTTGGACATTAATTTTTAAGAGTGCGTTATTTGCGTTATTGATTTATTTCGCTAAACCTATATTCTTATATATATTGAATATAGCGAAAGCTCCGTACACGGCTTTAATGGACGTGGTTGTATCAAAAGAGCATTTCACTTTTGCGGGAATTGAAGGAGCTCTACGAAATGGTTTAACCAACTTCATTTCAATGGTATCGGTGGTGGGCGAAATCTTAATCCTTATATTAATTATTGCACTCGGATGGAACTATTTCAAATTATTATTGGAAGTCGTAGAAAGATATATCGTTGTTGGTGTTCTTTGTTATACTTCGCCATTGGCTTATTCGATGGGTGCGTCACAAAGTACCAGCCAAGTATTTAAGTCATGGTGTAGAATGGTAGGCTCACAGTTATTACTATTAATAATGAACGTTTGGTTCCTACGAGCATTTAACAGTTCGGTGGGACATTACGTTGGAGCAGGGGGAGCACTAACAAACGGACACGGAAGCGTATTCCTTTGGTTGTTCTGTGCTCTGGCATTCTTAAAGACGGCTCAAAGGTTTGATGCATACCTTGCATCAATAGGTCTCAACGTAGCACAAACAGGAACTGGTCTTGGTTTTGAATTACTTATGGCCGCAAGATTAGTAACAAGCGGTATGGGTGGTTTCTCAAGAGCTGGAAATGTGTTTGGTTCTGGTGCAGGCGGTGTTGCCGCTGCTGGTGGCGCAGGTGGTTTCTTCAGTAGATTCAAAGGGAACTCATTTGTTAGGGATTCCGTTGTTCAAGGAGGAACACGAATGGGCGCTGGTGGTGCAATTGGTGTTGTGGGACGAGCCTTTGGCGGAGTTGCAGCAAGAAACGGTGCGACTTTAACGGGTGAATCGATTGCGTCTGTTGCGGGAAGACATCCCAGCGTTTCAGGAACCATCGGAGGAGATATTGCCAATAAGAGTTTGGAAAACTATATGCCACACCTTAAAGGGAAAACACTTAGCGATACTCAAATAACGGGTGGTAAGATATCTACGACCGCTATCGGAACTGACGGTAAACAAGCGGCATTAAGTATGTATAGTGCTGAGCAGTTTGAAAAGCCGAGCGAACCACATTCAATTGTTACGGCAACGGATGGAAGTAAATGGTATCAAACGGCAAGTGGTGCTGGGGCAGGAGAATATAATGATTTGTCTGGTTTCCAAAATGGTGTTATGGATAGTGGGCAGGTTTCAACTATGTTCCCCGGAGTAGAAAACGGAACCGTTTTAAGGTCTGTTGGCGATGGGGTAGTTGAAGCAAGTAATGCTAATGGAAATACGCTTTGGTATAACAGTGCTTACTTTGATGAACCTGACGCTCCACACTCAACCTTGTACACAGAGAACGGGGTTGCATGGTATGCAATGAATCCTAATGCAGAAATGCCGTCTTTTGAAAGTGGTAGCGATGCAACGGATTATAATATCGCACAATTCCAAAACTTTATGCCTGGATATGAGGGGACCGTTACGTCTGTAAGTGAAGGAGATAATGGAAGATTTGAAATCCGACATGAAGACGGTTCGGGAACTCGTTTCTATGATTCGAATCAATATGAAACACCAAGGAACGATTATACCGTGTACGAAGATAATACCGGACATCAATGGTATGCCGTAGATGGAACACCTGCGGTTGAACGTCGTCCCGTTTACGAGAACGGCGAGCCAGTATATAATGGCGATAATGTAAGAACGGTATCGGTTGAAACCGTGAGATATAGGGGAGAACCTTCAAGATTCGGAACTCCTAAATCAAGAACAGATTCTTTTGACCGAGAACCTAGAAGAAAAAGATGATCACACAAGTTTCTCCTTTTTATATTTTTGTAATAGCGTAAATACGCCCATTGTTAAAAAGCTTTGGGCGTATGATAAGCTATTATAATATCGGAGAAATTTAAAAACTTAATATAATTATGATAAGAGTCGGTAAAAAGTTATCGGCTCTTTTTTCATTCAAAGGAGGTAAATATTTTGTGGCAGAACAAACAAAACAACAAGTCGGCGATGGTAAAGACAATTACGGGCAGGCCGCAAAAAATATATCAAAAGCCGCCAAAGGTTTTGGCAAAGCAGCGGCGAACACCGCAAAAGAGGGTGCAAAAGCAACGGCAAACGTCGCGGCCCAGACAGTAAAGGCTGGCGTAAAAACAGGTAAAGCTGTTTCTCAAATTGCAGCTGGCACAGCAGCAGGTGGACCGTGGGGAGCGATTATTTCAGCAGCGTGGTCAATGCGACATACGTTGTTTAAAATTTTTGTTTCTATAACGCTAGTTATTGTATTTATAGTCGTTACAATCCTTTCTATCCCTAGTATTATTTTTGATACGATTTTCGGAAACAAGTTTGAAGGATTAGGAGAGCAAACGTCAATTGTACAAGCTTATGAAGAATTGTCTGGAACAGTGGACGATATTATAGACATTGCGTTTGAACTTACGTTAGGTAGGGTTGATGATATTATCACTGGTGGTAATTATGATTACTCAATGTCTATGAAAAATCTAACATATACTAGGCCGACAAGTAATGATTATGATACCTATTATATTATTGCAGCGTACTCTGTTTCCATGAATCAGCAAGGAACAAGTCAAGAAAATTTCGTCAATAAACTAAACAGCGTAAGCACTTTGATGTTTCCTATAAAATATCAAATTTGCAAAGCGAACCGAATAATAGATACATTACTTGGTCCAATAGATGAAATCTTTGAGTACGTTATTTGTACGATATTACCATTTGATCCAAGCTCAATATTAACAGCATTCGATTTGGACTTGAATGCAAAGTATGGTGAGTTTGATATTACAAATGGTGAGGCTATTGAGTTTATGGCAACGGCTTTAGAAAAAACGCTAAATGAAGGAGGATGATATGGATGAAAGAGAACTAGAAAACGTATATAGTATTCCAGTTAATTATACCGATTCAGGTAAGTTGCTTGGTGGATTGCTTTCCTGGAGAAATGCTATTGAAACAATTATATTAGTTGTGGCTTTAGGATTTGTAGAATTAAAGTTAATACCAATGCCTGATATGGTAAAGGTAGTGGTAATGACAATAACGTTAGTACCGCTTGCAATATTTAGTGCGATGGGTGTTGACGGTGATTCTTTACTACAGTTTTTAGGTCGGATTCTAAAGCATCTATTTAAGAGAAAAAAATTACATTTCAAAAGGGTGGACGTAAAAAATGAAGAAAAATAAACTTGAGTTTGCACAGGATATTATTCCCGTGAAAGATATAAAGGCAGGCATTATTGAAACCACAGATGGAAGATATATTAAGATTCTTGAAATTGAGCCTATAAACTTTATGTTGCGGTCAGATGATGAGCAATTTTCAATTATTTCTTCATTTGCAAGTTGGTTAAAAATATGTCCAGTAAGGATGCAGTTTAAAAGTATAACACGGCGAGCTGACACTGAAAAGCACTTGGAGGTTTTGAGGAAAGAACTTAGAGCCGAATCGGATAATAAATGTTGGACGCTTGGCGAAAGTTATATCAATCTGATAAAAGAGGTAGGAAGTAAGGAAGCGCTAACAAGGCGCTTTTTTCTTATATTTCAATATGAGTCGCCACACAAGAACGATGATTTCCAACAAGTATATTCTTCACTTCAAACGGTGGAGCAGAACGCAAGGGCTTATTTTTCGCAATGTGGCAACAGTATAATGCAATATAAAAATCCAAATGAAGAGATTATGGAAATTTTATATACGTATTTTAATCGTAATTCATGTACGACGGAGCCTTTTGTAAAAAGAGTAGAACGTGTCGTGATGGACGCGATGAGAGTTGAAGGCAAGACGATTGGGGTTGATGAAGTCCCGAACGTGCCTATTAAGAATTTTATCGCACCAAGGGGAATTGATTTTACCAATCATACCTATACGATTATGGATGGTAGATATTATACGGTTCTATATATCAAGGGGAATGGATACCCAAGTAAAGTAAGAGCAGGGTGGTTATCTACTTTAATCAATGCTGGTGAGGGTGTAGACGTTGACGTCTTCTTGAAGAAAGAAAACAAAAGCAAAGTAATAGATAAGGTTGCGCAAAAAATTAGGCTCAATAGAACAAAGCTTAAAGACATGCAAGATACAAGTACTGATTACGAAGAGTTGACGAATTCAATTCAAGCAGGCTATTACATTAAACAAGGAATTGCAAACTATAACGAGGATTTGTTTTATATGTCGGTATTTATTACTGTTTCTGCAAAAACAAAGAAAGAACTTTTATGGCGAAAACAACGAGTGATAGATACGCTTAAAGCAGTTGATATATGCGTTTCAGAAGGTAAGTTTCAACAAGAAGAAGCGTTTAAGAGTGTAATGCCTTTTTTAAGTGTATCGCCAGTGCTTGATAAGAAAAGCAAGCGAAACGTTTTAACAAGTGGTGCAGCGTCTTCGTATATGTTTACGAGTTTTGAAATGTCGGATGATACGGGTGTTTTGCTCGGGGTGAATCAACATAATAATTCGCTTTGCATAGTTGACCTTTTTAATACGAAGAAAAATAAAAACGCAAACCTAAATCTTATCGGGACAAGCGGTGCTGGTAAAACGTTCACGATGCAGTTGCTTGCTTTACGTATGCGTATGCGTGGTATTCAATCGTTTATTCTTGCGCCTATAAAAGGGCATGAGTTTAAGCGAGCCTGTAAAAAAATAGACGGAAGTTTTATTAGAATTGCTCCTGGCTCACCGCACTGTATAAACGTAATGGAAATACGTCAAACGATTAGTCCAGAAATGGAATTGATAGACGGGATAGATTATAGGGAAAGTGATTCGCTGCTAGCAGGAAAAATTCAACAGCTTATGATTTTCTTTACTCTTTTAATTCCTGATATCACGAACGAAGAAGAGCAACTTCTTGATGAAGCGCTGATAAAAACATATAAAGATTTTGGCATAACACATAAAAACAAAAGTTTGTATGTGAACGGCGACAAAAAAACATTTAAGAAAATGCCAGTCCTTGGTGATTTACATAAGAAATTAAAAGATAATCCAAGAACGGAACGGCTGGCAATAATCTTGAGTAGATTTGTTACGGGTTCAGCACAGTCCTTCAATCGTCAAACAAACGTGGATTTATCAAACAAATATATCGTCATAGATTTATCCGAATTAAAAGGTAAACTTTTACCAGTAGGTATGATGATAGCTCTTGACTACGTTTGGGACAATATCAAGATGGATCGTATAAAGAAAAAAGCGGTTTTCATTGATGAAATATGGCAACTTGTCGGCGCATCGGCTAATAGCCTTGCTGCCGATTTTTGTTTGAATATTTTCAAAACGATTAGAGGTTATGGTGGTGCAGCGATAGCGGCGACACAAGATTTATCTGACTTTTTTGGATTGGAAGATGGAAAGTACGGCAGAGCTATTATCAATAACAGTCAAAATAAAATCATTTTGAATTTGGAACATGATGAGGCTCAATATGTAAGAGACGTGTTAAAACTTACGAGAACAGAGATTCACGCTATAACAAGTTTTGGTAGAGGTGAGGCATTGGTTTGTTCAAGTGCTAATAAGATACCGATTGTTATAAAAGCGTCGGAAGAGGAACACGAATCCATTACGACGGATAGGGCAGAGCTTGAAGCAATTCTGCAAAAACATAAAGCAAAAGAATAAAGCAAAGGAGGTGAGGAGAAATGCTTTTGCTAGAGGATGAGAAAAATGTCATCAAATGGCTGTCACAATATGGGGCTTTAAGAAAAACGCAACTTATTAGAATGCTGCAAAAGCCTAAATCGACAGCCGAAAAAATAATAAGAAATTTAAAGAATGATTTGAGACTGGAAATATTAGGCGACGGATATTATATTGGATTGGATTCAATGTCTTGGCCTGACCAAAAGATGCTAACAGCGGTTTGGGTGCTTCTTGAATTTGTAGAAAAGATTGATCCGATGGGACATTATCCGGCTACATATCCATCTCAAATATTTTTCTTGAAGGAGAATGTCGGTTATGAAATAGTTGTGTTGTATGAAGATGAAACAAATTTATTAAGGCTTATTCAAGTAGATGAAGACTTGAAATATATTGTGGTTGTTCCGCATATTTCAATGGCAAAAAAAATAAAAGTGCCTAAAAATATGAACTGTTTGTTTGCTACCGTAGACTTCAACGGAGCGGAAGAACCAAACGTACATTTTTATACGGTAGAAAAATAAATAAAAAAATTAAAATTTTCGGAGGAAAAATAAAATGAAAAAAAACAAAAACAATTTTAAGAAAAAAGAAACAGAAGAATTTAAACCTTTTACGCCTGAAGTAAAAGAGCGTATTATTGAAAAATACAAGAACAGACCTAGAACACCTAGAGAAAGTAACAACTTATTAAATGAATTAATGCAATATACGAGGGATTACCAAATTATAGGTTGGTTTATTGAGGAACTTGACTTCCCTTTCCCTGATGACGAAGAACCAGCGACTCTAAACATAGTAAAGAAGATTGATAAAATCTTTGAGCAAGAACTTCAAAAATATTTAAGAAAAATATCGGATAGGGCGTGTAAATCGGGTAGTGTGTTTGCAGAAACGGACATGGGCAATGCTTGCCTAGAAATTATAGCATGTACCGAAAGAATTGCTAGACTTGCAAGAGAACTTCCAGTTTCTGTGGGGATTCAAAATGCAAAAGAAGAAGTAAATGAAGTTGTGGGCAGGGAACTTAAGATTATTGTAGA
>JAGASB010000136.1 GCA_017621955.1 Clostridia bacterium
CTTAGGTGTATATAAAGATAAGTATAAGGAGGAAAAGTAAATGGCTAAAACTACTAAAATCCTTATCGCAGGCTTTGGCGGACAAGGAATTTTGTTTGCGGGTAAAGCACTTGCTTATACCGGTCTTAAAAATGGAATGGAAGTAAGTTGGCTTCCGTCTTACGGTCCTGAAATGCGTGGTGGTACGGCAAATTGTAGCGTAACGCTTTCAGATACGCCTATCGGTTCACCTATCGTAGATAAACCCGACGTGCTTGTCGCAATGAACTTGCCATCGTTAGAAAAATACTTGTTCGAAACCGAAAAGGGTGGATATATTGTTTACGACAGTTCGCTTATCGCTAAACAAATCGTTAGGGAAGACGTTAGTATCTCTGGTATTCCTGCAACCAAACTTGCAAGCGACAATGGTCTTGACGGACTTGCAAATATGATTATATTAGGCAAGGTTATTAAAGAAACAAGTGTTTTAACGCTTGAACAAATAACTAACAGTCTTGCGCAAATGATTCCTGCTAAAAAAGCGCATTTGTTAGACAAGAACGTTAAAGCAATAGAGTTAGGATATAACTATTAATAAACCTATTAAAAGAGAGCGGAAGAGTTTCGCTCTCTTTTTGTGTCATAAATCTTTCCTTTTAGCATATATTGAAATAGAAAGCCTATAAGGAGGATAAAATGTCGTTTTTCTGTAATTTTCAGTCGGATAGGTGCCCGGGGCAGATAACGGGAAATCCGTTAAACGGCTTGTGCGAAAAGGTTTGCGTTCAAGCAAAAAAAGTTTTTGACGCTTGTATGCAACAGACACAGTTGACTAACGTGGTGCTTGACATAACAAATCTAACCCCGGCAAATCCTACATATCCGTTGACTTTTATAAGTGCAAAAAGCACAACTTCACAAGGGGTAATAAGCAATTTAGTAATAGACCCACTTGCAGAACGTCCAAACTCTGCCCGTGTTAGAGCGGACGTAATCATACCTGTTTCGGTTGCTTATACCGATGCAAATGGTATTGAGGGTGCGGCAACGGCAACGATAACGGTGACCAAGGACGTGATACTTAATATTCCGTCGGCATCGATTATGCCGTATACGGTAGAAGCAGTTGTATCACTCGTTTCAACGCAAGGTTCATATACGGGTGAAAACGTGTTTACTATCGACGCTTGCGTGTCTATAATCTTAAAAATCGTTATGGAAGTTGAGCTTCTTATTCCGTCATACGGATATGCAGCAATACCGCCTTGCCAAGATTATACGCAAGAAGTTTGCGCAGGATTTTTTGAACTACCGATGTATCCCGAATAATCAAAAAAAGAAAGGGCGTGAGAAATCTCACGCTTTTTTCATTGTCAACTTCAATTCACTTGTAAAAAAAATTCGATTATGTTATTATATTTTTATGAAAATATTTGCTATAAGTGATTTGCATATTTCAACAAATACCAACAAACCTATGGATATTTTTGGTGGGAATTGGGTTGGTTATATGGAAAAAATTCGCCAAGATTGGAATGAAAAAGTTTGTGATGATGACCTAGTTTTAATCGGCGGTGATATAAGCTGGGCAATGAATATTTGCGACGCTCAAAAAGATATATTAAGCCTTTCGGATTTAAAAGGCAAAAAGATTATGATAAAAGGCAATCACGACTATTGGTGGAGTGGCATAGGAAAGGTTAGGGATATTCTTCCCGACGGATTTTATGCGCTTCAAAACGATTACATTAAGTTTAACGACGTTATAATTTGCGGTTCACGTTGTTGGAGTGTTCCTGGTTCACCGGATTTTAACGAACAGGATATGAAGCTTTATCTTCGTGAACAAGAACGGCTTAAACTTTCGTTAAATAGCGCTGTAAAAATGAAAAACGACGGCGATAAAATTATTGCACTTATACATTATCCACCATTTAACGTTCACCGTGATAGTTCAGCGTTTACCGAACTTTTTGAGCAATACGGTGTAAGTTCGGTTATTTACGGACACTTGCATGGAAAAAACGTTCGTGCAGATAAAATGGTTATAAAAAACGGCGTAAAATATTATCTTACTTCGTGCGACCAAGTGGATAACAAACTGACTCAAATAGAAATTTAATTTATATTTTATTTAAAGACGGCATCGCCGTCTTTTTTTTGTGCTTTCGGCATAAATTAGTAAAAAAGGAGTATGTGTATGCAACAAAATAACGTGGTTGAACAAAAGTTAATTCTTGAAGCAAAAAAACACTTGTCGATGACAGGCGTTGAAACGGTTGACGGATTTACCGAGCAATCGTTAAAACTTACGGTTGCAGGAAGTAAGGTGTTTATAGTAGGCGACAATATAAAAATTACAGCATTTAATAAAACGAGTGGAAATTTAACCGCAGAAGGTGAATTTTTTGAGATTAAGTATAATAGAAAAAAAGTTCCCGTTATAAAAAGGTTGTTTAAATAATGTTTGTAACAAAAAATCAGTTTTACGTTTTTGTGGCGTGCTTTGCATTTGGTGCTTGTGTAGGAATATTATTCAGTTTTTCAAGTGCTATAAAGTTTTTCATTAAAAATAGAATTTTTAGAATGGTGCCCGACGTTATAACCTTTAATTTGGTGGGTATAATTTATTCGTTTTATGCTCTCAATATGTGCTTTTCTAACGTGAGAGTATATATGATAGTGGGTGTTTTTATAGGAATTATTGCGTATTTGAAAAGTTTTCATATATTACTTGCAAAATGTGCGAAAAAGTTTTATAATATAATAGTAAAAATAACGTTAAAACGATTAGAAAAACGCAAAAGGATAAAAGATGAACGAATCAAAGTTAAAAAGAATAATAGTCGCAACAACAGTAGGGGCAGTAATGCTACTAGTTATGCTTCTATCAATAATGGTTTTTCAGTTAATATCCATACAAGTAAAAAATAACGAAATCGCTTATTTGAAAGAGCAAATTGCACTTTACGAACAAATGACGATAGATGGCGAAGAAACGATTGAGGCACGCTCTACTCGTGAGTGGATTGAGCGTGAAGCAAGAAGATTGGGGTATAACTATTTGCCATGAAGTACGGGGTAATTGATATAGGCTCAAATTCCGTTAGGCTTATGATAAGCGATGGGAATAATACTTTATATAAAAAAGTAAAAACGACTCGTCTTGCAGAAAATATGTGTGGCGCAGTGCTTCAAAGCGCACCTATGGAACGTACAGCCGATGCCGTTTCTTTTTTTGTAAAATGCGCAAAAGAAGAAAACGTGAACGAAATTTGCGTTTTTGCAACTGCCGCCGTGCGCCAAGCAAAAAATAAACAAGCGTTTATTGACCTTGTAAAAGACCGTGCGGGTATTGACGTTGACGTTATAAGTGGTGAAAGCGAAGCGCAAATAGGAATAAAAGGCGCTCTAAATGGTGCAGACGGTGCTATTATAGACGTTGGTGGGGCAAGTACTGAGGTTATCGTTACAAAAGACGGGACTCAAATTTTTTCAAAGAGTTTGAACCTAGGTGTAGTGACGCTTTACAATGAGTTTGGACAAGATAAAACTAAGATTGAAAATTATATTAGTAAAAAAATAAAAGAATTTGGTGTTATACCA
>JAGASB010000137.1 GCA_017621955.1 Clostridia bacterium
CGGGGAAATGTTCCTTAAAAACGAAATGGCGGTTTGTTTATGGAAATTAAAAGAGATTTTTATCTACAAAAGCTTATTGATAGAGAGAATAACGGATTAATTAAAATCGTTACGGGTATTAGACGTTGTGGTAAGTCATATTTACTAAATACTCTTTTTTGTAATTATCTTAATGAAAAAGGTGTTGATAACGACCATATTATAAAAGTTGCGCTTGATTCGGAAGAAAGTTTACTACTTTTAGAATCTATGGCTCTTACTAATTACGTAAAAGAACGCATTAAAGATGACAAGGTTTACTATATTATTTTGGATGAAATTCAAAAGGTAACTAACTTTGTTGCTATCTTAAATGGCTTTTTAAGACTGCCAAACGTGGATATTTACGTTACGGGAAGCAATTCAAAGTTCTTATCTTCGGATATTGTAACTGAATTTCGTGGGCGTGGAGATGAAATAAGAATGTACCCACTCTCTTTCTCGGAATTTTGTTCGGCTTACGATGGCAGAGTTGAAAAAGCGTGGAAAGATTACTATACTTTCGGTGGTTTGCCACTCGTATTGCTTCAAAAGAGCGATGAAGCTAAAATGAACTATCTTTCGGGGCAATTAAATAACGTTTATATCAATGACGTTGTTGAACGTAACGGCATTTATAACCAAGTTGAACTTGGCATACTCCTAGAAGTCGTTTCTTCGTCTATTGGCTCACTTGTTAATCCGTTAAAACTTTCAAATACTTTCAAGAGTGTTTCTGATTCTTCTATTACAGATAGAACGATTGCTAAGTATTTACAGTATCTACAAGATGCGTTTATCCTTGAAAAGTCAAAGCGATTTGACGTTAAGGGTAAAAAATATATGGCAACGCCTGCAAAACACTATTTTACTGATTTAGGTATTAGAAACGCTGTTGTTAATTTCCGCCAAACGGAAGAAACTCATATTATGGAGAACATTATTTATATTGAACTTCGTATGCGTGGATTTAACGTTGACGTTGGTCTTGTAGAAGTAAAAGAAAAACAAGAAGACGGCAAATATACTAAAAAGAAATTGGAAATTGACTTTATCGCAAATAAAGGCAATAACAAGTATTATATTCAGTCAGCATTTAGTGCTTCTCTCCCCGAAAAGAAAGAACAAGAAGAACGTTCTCTTATAAAGGTAAACGATTCATTTAAGAAGATTATTGTTGTTCGCGATGACATTAAACCTTATAGAGATGATAACGGCATATTGACTATCGGCTTATTTGACTTCTTGTTAGAGCCTAATAGCCTTGATATATAAAGGATTAAAAGTTTACTCAACTTATGAAAAAGATTGTTGCTAAAAAGCAGTATTCGAAAGAAATATTGCAAAAACTCAAAGCTAATATAAAACTTGAAGAAGTTGTAGAAAGGGACTTTTCCCTTGATAAATTTGGTAAAAACTATTTTACGGTTTGTCCTTTTTGCGGAGCAAAAAAAGCACTAAGTATTTCTATACAAAAGCAATTTGGTCATTGTTTTTCTTGTAATGAGTCATTTGATATATTTGGATACTATCAAAAGGTAAAAGGACTTTCTTTTGTACAATCTGTAATAGAAGTTAAAAAACATATTAACTTGAATAACAATATGGAACTTCAAAAACTTTTAAAGGCTTCCCTTTATTTTACAGATTTAAAGCAATGCAAAAATCCTATTTCAAACGAACCGATAAAAAGTGCCTTTTTAAAAACGGAAAAGACAATTGAACTCTTAAATAAAACAGATTGGATTCTTGTCTTTTTAATTTCAGATTATTCTAATTTAAACCAAGAAAAATATTTGTTACCCGAAGAAGTAGCTGATTGCGAATATCAAATTCAAAAGATTTTGGATATTGGTTTTAACGAAGAGCCACTTGATAGCCAAAAACGTTTAACTAATTTGTTTAAGTATGTATTAGAATTGTTTACACTAATAAAAGACAATAATTGTAATTTAAGTGGTATTGTGTACGGGTTAAAATAAGTTGAAAAACTTGGGAGGAAATATGGAATCAATAGTATTTATTGACAGCGAAATAACTAATGAAGGCGCAATAGCCGATTTAGGAGCAGTTAAAGAAACTGCTCAATTTCACTCTGCCAACAAACAAGAATTTTCCGAGTTTGTTAAAGGCTCAGAATTTGTTTGCGGTCATAATATAATTCATCACGATATGAAATATATCGGAGAACTTTTTGATGTCAAAAATGCACCAAATTATATTGATACGCTTTATTTATCTCCACTTGTATTCCCTAAAAAGCCTTATCATAAATTGCTTAAAGATGATAAACTTCAAACGGACGAACTCAACAACCCACTTAATGACGCAATCAAAGCGAAAGATTTATTCTACGATGAAGTAAACGCTTTTCAAACATTATCCCCTAAAATGAAGTGGATTTTATGTGCCTTACTATATCCTTTCCCTGAGTTTCAAGGATTTTTTAAGTATATAAATTTTAGACCTTATGGATTGAACGAGTACGCTATTAAAAGTGAGTTTGAGGGGAAAATTTGCGCAAATGCGGATATTAGTGCAATGATGAAGTATTATCCTGTAGAACTTGCTTATGCTTTAGCAATTATAAACTGTGACGATAAAACTTCTATTACCCCATCTTGGGTATTGAAAAACTATCCGAAAGTAGAAAACGTTATAAAATTCTTAAGGCATACGCCGTGTGAAAGCGGATGCAATTACTGTAAATCTAAACTAGACATACATAAACAATTAAAGAAATTCTTTGGTTTTGATGAGTTTAGAACTTATAATGGTGAGCCACTTCAAGAAAAAGCCGCTGAAGCAGCTGTAAAAGGAAAATCCGTACTTGCCGTTTTCCCTACGGGTGGTGGAAAATCTATTACATTCCAACTTCCTGCATTGATGGCAGGAGAAGCAATACACGGACTTACGGTTGTTATCTCTCCGCTCCAATCTTTAATGAAAGACCAAGTCGATAACCTTGAAGAAAAAGGTCTTGCTGAAGCGGTTACAATTAATGGATTATTAAG
>JAGASB010000138.1 GCA_017621955.1 Clostridia bacterium
CCCATACCTACAATTACCAAAAGAGCGCCAAAAATAAACGATAAAAACATACCGCTTTCTATCGGTACAAAAGTAAAGCAAAGCACAAGTACGATAAGCGTAATAGGCAAAACTGACGAATATGCTTCTTTTACTTTTTGTGAAATAATAGTTTTATCTTGGGAAAAATAACCGATACGCCTTTTCACAACAGCACTCCTTTTTATATTTAATTAAGTATACCAAATACAATAAAAAAAGTCAATAACAAAAAGAAAAAGTCTGAATGATAATCAGACTTTTACTGTTGAATTTATAACACCTTTGATAAGAACTCTTTAAGTCTTTCGTCCTTAGGATTTTTGAAAAACTCTTCGGGTGTATTTTCTTCTTTAATTTTACCTTCGTCTATAAAAATTATTCTAGACGCAACTTCACGAGCAAAACCCATTTCGTGCGTAACGACAGCCATAGTCATACCTTCTTTTGCAAGGTCTGTCATAACACTTAACACTTCACCAACCATTTCAGGGTCAAGCGCACTTGTGGGTTCGTCAAAAAGCATAACGTCGGGTTCCATTGCAAGCGCACGAATTATTGCAATTCTTTGCTTTTGACCGCCAGAAAGTGTAGACGGATAAACGTTTGCCTTATCTTCTAATCCAATTCTTTGCAAAAGTTCTAACGCTTTTTCTTCGGCTTGCTCTTTTGTCTTTATTTTAAGTTGAACAGGCGCAAGCGTTAAGTTTTGCATAACGGTAAGGTTGTTAAACAAGTTAAAGTGTTGGAAAACCATACCGATGTTTCTACGAGTCAAGTTTACGTCTTGGAAATGTTTTTTGAATAGTTCCTTTTGTGCTTGTTTATAACTTTTACCCTCTCTTTTTTTAAGTAAGTCGTTAGCTTTAATATCTAAAATCACCTTTTCATCAACTTGTTCAGCCGTCAACTCGGGGGTTTCTTTCGAATACTTTTCAAAAAGCGGTTTGTAGGTATTAGAAAGCCTAATAATATCGTAATGCAAATATGGGTCAATAGGCGTCAGTAGATTTCCTTCAAACCAAATTTCACCATAAGTTGGCTGTTCAAGCAAATTCATACAACGCAAAAAAGTTGACTTACCACTGCCCGATGGACCGATTATAGCAACAATTTCACCTTTTTTGATTTCACAAGAAACACCTTTTAATACTTCAACTTTACCGAAGTTTTTGTATAAATTTTTTACTTGCAAAAGAGATTTATTATTATCACAATTAGCGTTTATCACCTGCATTTAATCTCCTTTCTATTTTTCTTTGAACCCATTGCAAACATAAAACTATAATGAGATATATCGCTGCAATTATAAATAATGGCATATATATTTTCATTGTTTGCGTTGTGATGTACGTTTGAATTTTAGTAAGTTCTATTATGCCAACGTAACCAGCAACAGATGTTTCTTTAACAAGCGTAATAAATTCATTAAACATCGTGGGAATAGCGCTTTTTAATGCTTGTGGCAAAACTATCTTCTTAAACGTCTTAAACCAAGACAGCCCTAAACTTCTACCGGCTTCCATTTGACCACTATCAACTGAAAGTATACCGCCTCTCAAAATTTCTGCCATATACGCACCGCTATTAAACCCGAAAGTGAGTGCAGCAACAAGTATACCGTCAGCAACAAACTTAATACTTGCCAATATAACAAAATAACATATAAATAATTGCAATACTACGGGAGTTCCCCTAATTACAGTAACGTATAATCGTGCAATCGCATCTAAAATCTTAATAAATATATTATTTTTTGGCATAATGCGCACGCAAGTAACTATTATGCCTATAATCAAACCGATAAGGCACGCACCTATTGCGATTAGCGCAGTATTAAGTAAACCCTGCAAATACATTTTGTATCTAGCAGACTCTATAAAACAAACATAAAAATCGTGAAACATATTTCTCCGTATTTTTACCTAAAAAGAGCCGAAGTTACTTCGACTCTTTTTTAAGTCAATTATTAATTAATTATTATTCTTCAACGGCGTGAATTTCGTACCATTTTTCAATTTGGTTTTTGCCGTTTTCATCTTTTTCAAGAAGTTCTTTAAGGGCAGCGTTTACTTTTGAAATAAGTTCAACGTTACCTTTCTTTGCAACTATACCGTAAGATTCAGCTTCAACACCTTCAATTGTTGCATAAGCACAGTCAGTGTTTGCTGCCACTAATTGAGCAGCAACTTGTGAGTCAACGATAAGGTAAGTATTTTTACTTGTATCATTTTTAACTTCGTTAAGTGCTTGTAAAACTTGTGTAAAGTCCTTAGACGTAACGCCCCACGCAGTTTTATTTTCATCAACTGTTAATTGGCTAGTCGTACCACTTTGGAAAACAACTTTTTTGCCGTTAAAGTTTGAAGTCTTAAATACGCCGTCGTCTAATTCAGGATTACTGTCTTTAAGATATACTACCGTTTGGAATGCCCCACCCCAATAGAAATCAGAATATTCAACTGCTTCTGCACGCGATGCTTTCCAAGAAATACCAGCAATACCCAAAGCGTTGTCTTCCGCAATACCTGCAACGATAGTATCAAACTTACCATCTACGATTCTTAATCTGTAATTATATTTATTGGCAATGTATTTTGCAATTTCCATATCTACGCCAACAATTTCGGTAGAACCGTCTACAGTGTACTCAAAAGGCGGAAAGCCAGATTCAGTGTAAACAATCAATTCTTCTCTATTATCACAAGCTGTCATACCAAACACGCCTGTTAAACAAAGAATTGCCGTTACTAAAAGTGTAAAAATTTTCTTCATAATATTCTCCTTTTATTCACTTACATTGTTATGTGAATATATTTATAATATATCATTAATTATAAATAAGAAACTTAATATTGTCAAATAATTATCGACAAAATAGCACATTTTGAATAAAATTAATAAAGTTTTTAGAAATAGCACAAAAAAAAGTTAAACAAGCGAAAAAACAAATTTTCTCCTTATTTCGAATCCCTTACTTTTTTACACAAAAACAAAAGACAAACCCAAAACAAGTTCGGATTTGTCTTTTGTTGTGTAAGGGCGACAAAAAAGATATTTTTCGTCGTTCTTGTATGGATTTGAACTGCCGTGTGTTTCATCTTGTTGCTCGGTTGCCACTTGCTGTTTTTTCTCGCAAAGCGTTTCCGTGATTTCTAAACCGCCGATGAATACCACCTTGATGCGTTCCTTGTTCTCGACCACCACGCATTCGATGATCTGACGGACGAGTCGGTCATCGTACTCCATCGGGCGATTTCTTAAACCGTCAAGTATCGTAAAAATCTCATCGAGTCGGGATTTTGTATTTTCACGCTTTTGCTTTCTCTCGGCTATCTGTGCAAGCTGTTGTTGGAGTTGGCTCTTTTCGTCCATAAGCTCCTTGGCTCTTTGCTCGTCAAAGGCATCCACCGTATCGCTTGATATCCCATTCAGCATTGCCTTGAATTCGGCATCGATCTCGGCTATCTTGATTTGGAGATCGAGGCTCTCGTCCTCACTCTCACCCATATCCAACACCATTCCGATGTGGAGCTTTAAGGTCTTGAGTAGTTCTGCGTTCTCGTTCGCCGTTCGCATGATTGCGTTCATGATAGCTTCTTGGAGTACGCTTTCCTCGATGGTCGGGGATTCGTGGCAGTATTTTTTGCCGTAGTCAAGTCGGCTGATGCACCGCCACACGATTTTCTTCTTTCCTTTGACCGTCCATGTGCATCTGCGGTATGGGGTTTTGCACTCTCCGCAGACGAGC
>JAGASB010000139.1 GCA_017621955.1 Clostridia bacterium
GTTGGGAAACGGTTACCGTGCATATAGCAAGGCTTAGAAAGCGCTTTGAAGGGTGGAAAGAGTTTGAAATTCAGTCGGTCAGGGGGCTAGGATATAAGGCGGTTAAAAACGTATGAGTAAGTTGTATTCGGATAGGCAAAGTAGAAGAAGAATAACTTTCTTCTTTATGTTAGCGTCCTTGGGTATAATAGTAGCAACGCTTCTTTTGTTAGGTGTAGCTCTATATATATTAATGGGCGCAGGGATAATTTACTTTGTGTCCATTGACATTTCGCCAACACTATTTTTGCTATTAATAATGCTTGCTAGCGTTATAATGGGCATAATAATAACGTATATAGTAAGTAAGTTTGTTTTTCGTGCTGCAAACCAAATGATAGACGGAATGCAAGCGCTTGCAGAAGGTGATTTTAAGGTAAGAATAAACTTGGGTAAAAGTCCTGAATACAGGCAAGTTTCCGAAGCGTTCAATAAACTTGCGGCTGAACTTGAAAATATACAACTTTTGCGTGCCGACTTTGTAAATGAATTTGCCCACGAATTTAAAACGCCGATAGTATCTATAAAAGGTTTTGCTGAACTTTTAACAAAGGACGACTTAACAGAAGAGCAAAAAAAAGAATATCTTAACATTATAATAGAAGAAGCAAAAAGGCTGTCTTCACTTGCGTTTAGTTCGTTAAACTTTACCAAAATAGAAAAGCAACATATATTAACGGGGGTAACGGAATTTAACGTTTCTGAACAAATCCGTTCGTGTATATTGCTACTTGAAAACAAGTGGACGGAAAAAAATCTTATTTTAAACGTGGATTTTGAAGAATACTTAGTAAAAGCAAATGAGGACCTTCTAAAACAAGTTTGGATAAATTTAATTGATAATGCCGTTAAGTTTTCGTTTGTCGGTGGAACGCTTGACGTTATAGGAACAGAACAAGACGGCGTTTTAAGCGTAACTATAAAGAATATTGGCACCGAAATTTCAGAGCAAGATTGCTTAAAGATATTTGATAAATTTTATCGCACGGAAAGTGCTAAGGACGTAGAGGGCAGTGGCGTAGGACTTGCTATTGTAAAAAAAATAGTAGAACTTCACCGTGGCGATATTTCGGTTATAAGTAAAGATGGATATACGGCGTTTAAGGTAACGCTAAAAAACGTAGTAAAAATTAACGATTAAACTTAATATACAAAAGTAAAGAAAAAAGGCTTCGCAAAATGAAATGCGAAGCCTTAAATTTTTAAACTAAATTATTCTGCTTTTTCAGCGTCTACCTTTTTAGCCCTAGGTTTTCTAGTAGTGGTTTTCTTTACGGGAACTTCTTCAACGGGAGCAACTTCTTCCACAGGGGCAGGGGTAACAACTTCTTCTACTACGGGAACAGCGGTAGCAATAGCAGCGTCAACTTTTTTAGCAAGTTTTGACTTTTTGTTTGCAGCGTTGTTTGCGTGGTAAATGTTCTTCGAGCAAGCGGTATCAATAGCCTTAAATGCAGCAGCAAGGCTAGCCTTTGCTTCTTCTAATTTGTTTTCTTTGATAAGAAGGTCAACCTTCTTAATTTCAGTTCTTACAGCCGAACGGATAGCCTTGTTTTGTTCGGTCTTCTTTGCGTTTACTAAAACTCTTTTCTTTGCAGATTTAATGTTTGGCATTTTGTATGCACTCCTTAGTTACTTTTGATTTCGCTAACCATTTTAACACAAAATGAAAGTAAATGCAAGTACATTTAAGATAGAATTTAACCTTTTTGCCTTAAATTTTACTAAATTTACTTTTATCGACATACAAATAAGTATGAATAGTGGATATATTGCCGTTTTGGACAGTGGCATCGGTGGAATTTCTGTATTAAGTGAACTTGTAAAAAATTGTAATAGAGAGCGCTTTATTTATTTAGGGGACAACAAAAATGCGCCTTACGGCAATAGAACAAAGTATGATTTGATGCGTTTAGCAATGAAAAACGTAGACCAAATAAAACGCTATGAAATAAAAGCGTTGGTGCTAGCGTGCAATACTTTGAGCGTGAATTTATTAAGGGAAATAAGAGAGTATTCGGGGGTAAAGGTATTCGGTATTTTTCCGCCTATTGAAAGGTGTGCTATGTCAGGTAAAAGAATACTTCTTTTAGCGACCGAAAGCACTGCCGAAAATTATAGACAAATCAATCTATCAAACGTTGACGTGGTGGGGCTGAAACATCTAGTTAAAGATATTGAGCAAAACGCACATAATCTTGACCGCTTAAACGTGATTGATTCAATATTTAAAGGGTATACGGGTAAACTTAGATTTTCCCATGGATATTATGATACTATAATTTTAGGTTGTACACACTACTTTTTTGTCAAAAATAAAATTCTTGACCACTTTCGACCCCGAAAAATTGAAAGTGGGAATAAATTTACTATTTTTAATGTTGAAAATTTTTTAAAAAACAATAAATCGTCAGTAAAACAAAGGGAAAACAATGTGTTATTTATAGGTGAAAGTGCGGAAAGTAATCGTTTATTTTTTGAAAATGGTGGTCAAAAGGTATAAAACACGCTAAAAAAAATTCAAAAAAAATCAAAAAATTTTCAAAAAAGGGTTGACAGTGGTCAAAAGTGTATGATAGAATATCATTACCAAATAAAAAAAGGAGTATGCTGTCATTATGTCCGGTAAGAACTATGCACATCAGTTAGATGCAAAAAACAGAATGCGTATACCGGCAAAACTGCGTGAAGAACTTGGGTCGAATTATTCGATTACAGTCGGCACGGGCGGTTGTCTTTACGTTTACACCGCAGAACAGATGAAAGAAGTGAAAGCAACTCTTAACAACATCAATGCTTTTAGGGAAAAACAATTAAAGGCTGCGCGTTTTATTCTTTACAATACTTGGGAGGCAGAAGAGGACAATCAAGGTAGAATTCTTATTCCCGAAAACTTGCGTAAGTTTGCAAAAATAGAAAAGAACGTAATCGTTTTCAAAGGTCCCAACTGTGTGGAGATATGGAGCGAAGAAGTTTGGAACGAATACTTTAACGACGTCAACTTTGAAGAACTTGCAGATGCGCTTGACTTGTTGAACAATGGCTGAGTTTAAGCATATATCGGTAATGCTTACCGAATGTATACAAAGCTTAGCGTTAAAAGCCGGCGGAATTTATTTTGACGGAACGCTTGGTGGGGGTGGGCACTCTTACGAAATATTAAAGGGTAGCGCACCAAACGGAAAACTTATTGCAACAGACCTTGATACTTACGCAATAGGCAGAGCTAGTGAAAAGCTTAAAGAGTTTGACGGTCGTTTCACTTTAATAAACGACAACTTCAAAAACTTTATAGACATAAAAGAAAAACTAAACGTAGACGGTTTTGACGGAATACTTTTAGACTTAGGCGTATCAAGTTTTCAGCTTGACGATAGAGAAAGGGGATTTTCGTACTTAGCAACCGACGTTGACCTTGATATGCGAATGGATAAGAAAAATCCATTATCTGCACAAACGGTGGTCAACGAATATAGCGAAAAAGAGCTTGTAAGAATATTAAAAGATTATGGCGAAGAACGATTTGCAAACTCAATCGCTTCAAACATAATAAAAGAAAGAAAGGTTAAACCTATATTAAAAGTAGGTCAACTTATAGAAATAATTGAAAAGAGCATACCCAAAAAGTTCCAGAAAGACGGACATCCCGCAAAACGAACTTTCCAAGCGATAAGGATAGAAGTAAACGGTGAGTTGGACAAGCTTTACGAAACCGTACTCGATATGGCAAGGTCGTTAAAAAAGGGAGGCAGAATAGTGATTTTAACTTTCCATTCGTTAGAAGATAGGATAGTTAAAAAAGCGTTTAGAGAACTTGAATGCGACTGTATATGTGACAAAAGTTTACCAGTTTGTGTATGCGGTAAGAAAAAAGAGATAGAGATTATAACAAAGCACCCCATCGTTGCAGGGGAGAAGGAGCTTGAATATAACAGCAGGGCAAAGAGCGCAAAGCTTCGTGTAGCGGAAAAAATTTAACGGTTCACCAAAAATATTTGGTATTATAAAAAGGAGAAAATTGTATGGTTACCACAAGACGTTCATCTGAAAACGTAAACACTTATGACAAAAGTTCATCAAGGGGTGGAGTGGATTTGCTTGAAAGACCCGCATCTTTCAGTGCACCTGTAAATTCTGCGCCTGCGCAAACCGATTCACAAAGCGAAGCAAAAGAAAGAATGCAACGCAACCTTGATAGACTTATGAATTACGACAGATATGCCGAACAACAAGCTGAAATTCAGCCCGAAGTTGATATGGTTGAAGACGTTCTTGCTGACGAAGATATAAGACCTACGTCAACGACTATGCAGTTTGGTGAAGATATCGACCAAATCCGTGAAGAAATGAGCGCTATACAAGACAGCGAAGAAGAAATGGGCTATCACCTTAACAGTAAAGGTAGACTTGCAGTTATTCTCTATTCGCTTGCAGTAACCATTATTCTTGCTCTTATCGTATTGAATACGGGCGTACTTGCGTCGCTTTCAAACGTAAGCAACGAAAAGTCGGCAGAACTTTCGGCGGCAATCGAAAGGTACGATGCAGTTAAGTCTCAAATAGACGACATATCTTCAAGTGATTATATAATCGACGTTGCTGAAAATCAGTACGGTATGGTTAGACAGTAATTAAACTAAAACTCACTGAATAATATTAAATAAACGATTATAAGTGAGGTAAACTAAAATTAAAGATTTTTCAATTACGATTTTACGAAAGAGGTTATTTGCAATAGTACTTGCAGTAACCTTTTTATTTTTGTTCGTTTTAGGCAGATTGTTTTACGTTCAAGTTATTTGGGGCGAAGATTTACAAGAAAAAGCAATCGACCAATGGACAAGGGAAATTCCCGTAGTTGCTTCAAGGGGAAAAATCGTGGACGTTAATGGCGTTGTTCTTGCAGATAATGACGATACGTACACGGTTTTTGTGCGTAAAAAAGCGGTTAAAGACACCGAAAAACTTGCGCACGCCTTAGCAGTAAACTTAGATATGGATTACGACTATATTGTAAATAGACTGACAGGCACAGTTTCAAGCGAAGTAACCATAAGTAAACAAGTAGAAAAGCAAAAGATATCTAAACTTTTGGAGTTGAACTTATCGGGGGTATATTATTCTCGTGATAATTCAAGAGTTTATCCGTATAACGAATTTTTAACTTCGGTTTTAGGTTTTACCTCAACCGACGGCAAAGGTCAATCGGGATTAGAACTTTATTACGATAAATATCTTTCGGGGATTAACGGAGAAATTCTTTACGAAACAGATATTGTGGGTGTAGAGATAAACGGCGGTAAGGCAAGTTATATTCCAGCAACCGACGGACTAAACTTAAAACTAACTATTGACTATGACGTGCAACAACTTTGCGAAGCGGCAATGGAAGAGGCGATGGAAGTTCATCAGGCAAAGTCAGCGCAAATGATAGTGCTTGACCCTAATACAGGTGCAATCCGTGCGTTGTGTATAAAGCCGTCTTTTAATCTTAATGAAATACCAAGAGATGACCTTTCAGCCTTAAACGCACTTGGAAGAAACGGCATAATATGTGATATTTACGAACCTGGTTCAACGTTTAAGGTGCTTACGGCAGCGGCAAATATTGAAGAATATTTGCAGGGTAATCGGTCGGCTTTTTCACCAAATCATATATATAATTCTTCAAGGTATCGCTACGTTGACGGTCAAAAAGTTAAGTGTTGGAGCACGCATACTAACGGAAAACACTCTTGCTTAACATTGCAGGGTGGGTTAAACAATAGCTGTAACCCGATATTTGTAGATATAGCAATGTCGCTTGGAAAAGAAACTATGTATAAATACATAAAACTTTTCAACTATGGTACGGTAACGGGAGTGGATTTTGGCGGTGAAGCGCAAGGAATGGTTTTACCCGTATCAGCCGTTCAAAACGTAGACCTTGCAAGAATTGCATTCGGTCAAACTATTGCCGTTACAGGACTTCAACTTGCGGCGGCAACAAGCGCTGCTATAAACGGTGGAAATTATTATACGCCTTATTTAGTTAGCGAAATTTATACTGACGATGGAATCGTTGCGCAAAAAATTCAACCGCAACTTAAAAATAGGGTTATAAGTGAAAAAGCATCTAAAATGCTCAATGAAATGCTAGAACAAGTCGTGTCCGAAGGTTCGGGAAAGCAAGCATACATTGAGGGTTACGGTGTTGCAGGTAAAACAGGTGATATTCTGACAACTTGTGTAAATCTCGTCAAAAATCTTATTAAAATATATACTTGACAAAAAAATAGCCAATTTTTAATGAAAAAAAGCCTAAAATGTCAACAATCTAATTACGGTTTATAGTTGACA
>JAGASB010000140.1 GCA_017621955.1 Clostridia bacterium
ATATCGCGGGGTGGAGCAGCTTGGTAGCTCGTCGGGCTCATAACCCGAAGGTCAGGAGGTTCAAATCCCCTCCCCGCAACCACTAGCCGTCTAATTTGAACCTCAGCAGGTCAAATCAGACGGTTTTTTCTATCTTTTTTATTTTAGGCGGCTATAAATTGTAATAACTTCAATACAACTTTTTTATGGTTGGTTTGTGTTATATAAAGATTTTTAACCACCCTTGTTTTGTCGTAATATATTTCATTGTTATAAATTAAAAAGTCCTGACGTTTGTCGGGACTTTTGTTTGTAAGGCTTTTATAGTATATTTCAATTTTATCGTCGTATAAGATAACTTTATCTATTAGAAGATTTATCATTACAGCAGGGTCTTTCTTAACTGCAACTGTAAAGTGGCGAAGAATATCTTCTCTAGAAATTTGACAGTTTAATGCTGTTTCTTCAATAGTTATTTGCTCGTTAAGATTATTGAGTTTTGTTTCAAGGTTAGTAAGCATTTTTTGTGTTGACTCTGTAACAACGCCTTTTCCTATTGCTATAAGAAAGTTATCAATGGCTTTTTCTGTTTCTCGCTTTTCCTTTTTTAATAATGCAATAGTTTTATTTGTATCAGAACGGTCAGAATAAATTTTTAATAGAGTATCTGCTATTTTGTTTATTGTTTCGGAATCAAACGTTTTAACAATCGTGTCAACTACTAGTTCTTCAAGGATATCTTTTCGTATTAGTTCTTTTTGACAACCGTTTTTCTTCTTTTTGCCGAAACATTTATAATAACAAAGCACCTTGCCGGTGTGTGACGTTCCTGTTTCAGCGGTAATTGTTTGCCCACAATAACCACAGAATAGTTTATTGCGTAAAAGATATTTTTCTTTATTGCTTTTGCTACCATATTTATTAGCGTTTATTCTTTTTTGAACCACGTCAAATATATCTTTTGTAATTATAGGCGGGAAAGTGTTGTTGTTTTCTTCGCCGTTACAATAGAATACACCGATATATTTAGAGTTGCAAAGCATCTTATAAACGGTATTTTCAGTAAATGGTTTACCACGGTTGTTAGTAATACCTTTTTGTTCTAATATAGCCAAAATATCCCTTATAGAAGAATCTTTAGCGTATTCGTTAAAAATAAATTTAACTATTTCGGCTTTTTCTTCGTCTATTGCATATTTTTTGCCATCTTTCTTAAAACCGTAAAGCAAATAACCGCCCATTGAATTACCCTTTCTGCGAAGTTCTTTCATACCACGTTTAACTTTTTGGGAAAGTTCAGCAGAGTAGTATTCAGCCATACCTTCAAGCAACGATTCTAAAATAATGCCTTCGGGAGTGTCGGAGATGTTTTCCATTGCTGATAGAACCTTAATTCCATTATCCTTTAATGTCTTCTTGTGAATAGCCATTTCGTATCTATTACGTGAGAAACGATCAAGTTTATAAACAATAACATAATCCCACGCCTTTTTGGCACTATCCTTTAGCATTTTTTGAAAACTCTTACGATTATCGTTTGTTCCTGTCATTGCTCTGTCAATGTAAGTATCAATAATTAAGATATTGTTTCTCTTGGCAAAGTCGGAGCATACGTGAATTTGTCCTTCAATAGACTGCTCGGTTTGTCGTTCACTAGAATATCTAGCATAAATTACAGCTGTTTTCATTTTTAATCTCCTTTTTCCGTTTTGTTAAAAATTTCTAAAATATTAGTTAAAAGCGAATTAAAAAATAAGTTTTGTTCGGTTTCGCTTAACTTAAAAACATCAATTTTGCCTTTTGTGATAATTTTTAGTTCTTTCTTTATTTTCATATTTCTCCTATAGAGAGAAAAAGAGCGCACTACGTCCAAAGAAGGAACGTATTACGCCCAGAAAATGCAACTATAAATTATTAGATTGTCATTTTTGCTATACGCCAATTTTCTCAAATTTAATTTTCTTGAATAGATTGTTTCATAAAATTAAATAAGAGTGTTAGCAATCAACTTGCACTTTTAATCAGCATTTTTGCAAAAAACCTAAATATTTTTGACATTTTTTGCACTAGATTTAATATTGATTTGAACCTTTTTAACTTATTTATATAAATTGTCTTTCGCACTTAACGAAAATCATAAGACCTTCCCGCTGTCAAACCAAAGGAAAAAAGATTGTTTTTTAATCAATATATAATAGGTCAATCTTTTAGACGACGTTTGACAGTTAAAAGGGGAGGGCTTATGATACGAAAAAACCACTACCAAGAAAGGCAATTTATTTTTAGTTTTTATAAAAAGGTTAAATAATTTTTTTAATATGACAGTAGTTGTCATAATTAGTGTGTTAGACTATGCGTGCGAAAAGGTTATACGGCATAGTGGCAAGATTTTGTGTTTTTGGCTTGTTAATATGTGGTGATATTTTTAGCAAACTTAATTTAAAAAGTTTTTGTGTCGGCTTTTTAGATGAACCCTGCTATTAAAACATTATATAAATAGAAACAGATTCGGTATTATGCTTTCGTGATGGAGTTCCCAACCACACAATGAAAGTTTAATAAATATAAACCGTTATGTTTACGGGAAGAAGGAGGGTAGATATGTATGTATCAAGAGAAGAACACACCCGTTTTGGGGTATTGTAGGAACTGCGGTCAAAAGATAATGGGTTATCGTAACGCAGATGGTTTACTAAAGGTTGAATGTCCGTTCTGCCATACACGTTATGTAAGCCAACAAAAAAGTAGGCGGCACATTGTTGAAGATATTTATGCCCCTACAGGAGAAGAAGTTATAAGCTACAACTAAATAAACAGTATATTAGACTACAAGGCGGTAGGACGTGAGTCGCTTCGTAAGCCCTTGAAAGACCAATACTTAAAATCGTAAGAGTGAGCCGAGTAAATTGTGAAGCCTTCGATAATTAGATTGCAATATTTTGCAGTCTGGTTGTCGGGGGCTTTTTTCGTTTCAAAAAAAATTTTCAAAAAAATTAAAAAAGTTTTTAATTTACGAAATTAGGCTTCGTAAATAGGTTCTAGAATACAGGCATAACAACGGCAAAGGAGGTGAGAATATGAAAAGCACGATTGAACGTCGTCAACGCATTATTGAAATATTAAATATGCGTAGGTCAGAGAAAATTGAAAATTTAGCTTTTGAATTTGACGTTACTCGTAGAACTATTGAAAACGATATTCAAGTGCTTTCGTGTTCTTACCCTATTGATACGAAAACAGGACCAACGGGTTGCGTATATGTTCAAGACGGTTTTGATTTATATGAAAGGTATTTAACGGCAAAGCAGTTTGAAGTTTTAGAAGAATTAAAGGGTGTTGCAACCGGTGAACAGGTAAAGGTATTAGAAACGATTTTAAGAAGTTTCGGTAGAAACGGTGGTGTAAAGAAATGAAAACGATAAAGAAAGTAAAAGAAGATTTGAGCGAAATTAAATATTATTACTCGAAAATAAAGGACTTTGAAAAGATATCTGTATTGGTTGGGGAATCGGACGTATGTAAATTGGTTGCAAGATATAACAAAGTTATAAGGCGTGGTTCTATTAAGTTTTACGATCTTTATGTTTCGTTATATGTCAACAATAATTCGCTATCGGTTGTAGCAGAAGATTGGGGGATAAATTATTATTATGTTTCTCGCCTAAACAAACAACTTTGCGATTTTTTTGTAAAAGAATTAAACAAGGAGGATGAAGCTGATGTTTTGTAGTGTTCCAGACTTTTGTAAGGATGCCGTAAACGTTTATCGCACTAAAAAATATATCGTTAAACAAGATATATCGGTTGAGGGAACGGATAACGGGGAAACTCTTGTTTTCAGTAACGACGTGTTCTACGAAAGGACTAAAAGTCGTGATAAACAATATGAGCAAATCTTTGCAGACAGAACGTATATCAACGGTAAACGCTTACCATCTACAAGCTACACCCGTAGATACGAAAAGTAATAAAAGCGAAAAATGCTTTTTATAAACACAATTCTAATAGGGTTGGTGATAACCGACTATGAACTTGTGGACTGACGTTAGATAAAGGTGGCCACCTTCCAAAAGTAGGTCGCAGGAAACGTAGTGTTTTATAAATAATTCCCTATTAGCATTGAAAACAACAATTAAATATTAAATTTTAACGCTTGGCTAACGGCAACACGGGCGTTGTGCTATCTGAACTACGGGCAAAATCATTATTAAATTTATTAAAAGGAGAAAATTTTTTATTATGGCAAACAAAAATACTAATTACAACAGCAACGAAAGGAAATGGATGACTCCTTCCAAGCGTGCAGAGGGTTACGCTAAAGAAAGGAAAAGTATGGTCCATGCAAGAGGTCCTAAAAAGGACGAACCGCTTGATGATTACAATAAGGGCTTCCGTTCTGGCTATCTTTTAGCACAGTCAGACCATGCAGGTGCTTACAAGTATCACAAAGCAATCGCTGAAGGGAAATCTAAAACCGAAGCAAGAGCAATTTCTAGAAAGAAAGGTGCTTAATTATTAAATTTTAGGAGGAAAAAATATTATGTCGAAGAAACAGAACATTATGGTAGAAAGAGAAACATTTGAAAAGAACGAAAAGACTTATTTTTCGTATTTCATTTAGGGACAAGTAAGGGGTAGGGATGTAAAAGTTGCTATCATTCCCCCTGATAAAGGCGGTTATACCGTTCTTGATATCGTCTTCGGCGACGCTATGAAAGCAGAGCTTAAGATTACGCCTTTTGAAATTAAGGACGAAAAGGGTGGCGTTATTTCGGGTAATACTTATGCCGTATTCACTAAAGATGAAGCAACCGGCGAAGTTTACGAATGTTCGGTTAAACCTTATCGTAATTCAGACAAGGCTTTACTTAATATGCTTGTTAAATAAAAATAAGCACTAAAAAACAACCGTTTCTGCGGCTTGCGGTGGTGTAAAAGCCCCCAAGTCGCAGTTTTTATATTAAATAAAAATTTGGAGGTAATTTATGAGTTCAACAACAACTTATGCCAACGGTTACGTTGGTAAAAAAACTAAAGAAAAGGAACAAAAAAACAAGTGGAGAGATGATATTCGCACGTCATACGACAAAGGTTATTCTAAAGGTTGGGATGATGCGTATAACATTCCTAAACGTTTTGGCTCTAGACTTGCGGCTGCTTACGGCTACAGTAAAGGTATGAAAAACCGATACCGTTCTGATAAGTATATTACGCAATACAACAAACAAGGCAAACAGATTTAAGGAGGAAATTATATGAAAAATGAATTACAACAACATAAAAAATCAGACAAAGTTAAGTGGATAATAGTCTTTATATCTTTAATCGTATTGTTTATAGGTGTTTTTGCTCCACTTATTAGTTCTTGTATAAGTGAAAATCAAAAACAGGAAGAAAAGCCTATTGCACCTACTGAACAAACGGGAAGTATGAATACTGCTTCTAACGATTTTATCGGTGAAGTAAACAATAGCCCGTATGTAAAACTCGCTATGAGCAGAGCTACTACATACTCGCAAACAAACAATTCAGCAAGTAAGACGTTAACGGCAACGGTTTTACCAGCTAGTGCGGCTAATCAAAAGGTAAATTGGTCTGTAGAGTGGGGCGATTCTACTAACACGTCAAACGTAAGCGACTATATTACCGTTACGCCTACATCTGCGGGTTCAAATGTAGCAACTGTAACTTGTTATCAAAAGTTTAGTGGCAACATTATTGTTACTGCAACTACGCAAGAAAACGGTTATAGTGCAAGTTGTATTGTTACTTTTACGGGGCAACCTAGCGATATAGCTATTAGTGGAACTATTTCGCCTACTTCTGGAGAGTATAGAGTTGGTGTAGGTCAAGCCTATACTTTTGATGTTACGTTATCTAACGTATTTAACCAAGTCGGAAGTCAATTCAATCAAGTTGTTTGCACTGTAGAAGGCGTTGGAACAGTAAAACTTGGTAATATGGAATATTACAACCAAACAGGCACTCACAAATGGTGGGAACAAACGTTAAATGACGTTGCTTTAGATACGCTAAAAGATAGTTTTATAACCGTTTCTTACGCTAACGGAAAATTAACAGTAAACACTATTAAAACTATAGAAAGCTACTATGAGTCTTCGCAAAGAATGGACGGTGGCAGAACTACCGGTTATACTAACAAATTCTATTCTTTCGTAGATGACTGTTACTTTAAGGTTTGGGTAGAAGAAACTGTATCTGGTTATAAAGAGGCGTTTGTCTTTCGTTTTGACGAATCAGTAGTTACGGGTATTACGGTTGATAATACTGAAATGGAATTTTAAGGAGGAATAATTTATGAATAATGAATTAAATAAACACAAGTCTTCTGACAAAATCAAGTGGGTTTTAACACTTATAGCATTTTTTCTTGTAGGTGCTACGCTTGCAGGAATTTTATTAGGATATTTAACACCTAAAGTAAGAACGGAAGAACCCGTTAAGCAAGAACAAGAGGCAAGTGTAAATAATGGTGGTTTTGATACGGAGTTTGTTAATACAAAAGGTGTAAAACTTTTTTCTTTAACGGCTATGACGTATTCGCAAACGACCAATACGGCAACAAAAACCATATACGCACAGGTATTACCATCTACGGCTGAAAATAAAAATGTTAGTTGGTCTGTAAAGTGGGAAAGTGAAAATACTGAAGACGTATCTAATTATGTTACAGTATCTCCTAATGCTGATAATCAGACTTATGCTGACGTTACTTGCTATGCTCCGTTTGACGGAAATATTATTGTCACTGTTACTACTGAAGAGGGTGGTTATACGGCAGATTGTATCGTTACTTTCGTAGGTGTTCCTACTGAAATAACTATTGATACGATTGTTGCTAATGACGGCACAAATTATACTTTAGGGCTTAACGGCTCTTATGCTTTTAACGTTGCTGCAATTAACCCTTTTAATCAGTTAGGCGACGATTATAAAACTCTTGAAGTAAGTTTATGGTGCACAGGTAGCGTTACTAAAGGAACTTATAGCTACGATTATTGGGCAGAAACTTGGTCTTGGGAAAACGAAGAAACTGTAGCACTTAATACTATGCTTGATAAGTTTGTAACTGTTGAATATAGCAACGGTGTTGCAACTATTACAACGGGTGGTAAACAAATAGACGAATACTATGAAAAATATACCAACATTGACGGTGGTAGAACTAGATATTACTCTGATAAAGTTAAAGAAATAACTGAAGATTGTAAGATTGGTTTAACCGTTAAAGAACCGACTTCTGGCGTAGTAAAAGTTATTTATCTTAATCTTGATAAAACGGCTGTAGCATCAGTTAATGTTACGGGAAATCTATTGTTTTAAGAGGTGACTTATGGCAAAGAAACAAGGAAAAATCGGTAAAGTTATAGCTTATATTTTGATTCTTCTCATAGTAGTAGGCGCAATCGGTTTCCTTGCTTATTATACCAATGGCTTTACGGGGGGAATAAAAACCTTTTCAGTAGAGTGCAACGGTAAAGAAGTAATGACAAGTTCTAGTGGCTTTGAAATGACGGTAAACGAACCATTAACAGTTAAAGTCAAATATACTTTTGGCGGTGAGAACGTTAGTGGTTATTCCGTTAAAGTAGTGCCAAATAAACTTGCAGGTAAGGACTTCGATTTTAAGGTGGACGAATATTTATATTCGTATCAAGCAGAAAAAGATTTAACCGACGGGTTTGACGTAGAGTATGGCGAAAATACTTTTACGATTAAGCCGAAAGGAAATCTAACGGAAATATTGCAAGCAATTTACCCTAATAATGTTGTGGAAGATTGTAGTCAATATTCTTACGAAAATATGTTTATGCTTATAGTTTACTCTTATGATGGTGAATCAAGTGTATTACTTAATTTCTCCGTTCCAGAAAAGGTAACGGGAATTGAACTAGATAAGGAGGTGATTGTATTTTGATGTATGCAGGGAGAAGAAATAAACTTCTCTTTTGCATAATCGCTTTGGTATTGGTGGTTTGCACTCTGTTTTCTACTGTGGTGCAACCCACTAAAGCCTTTGCTTCCGAAAGAGAAGTAAGTTTTGATGAAACTAACGTTTTAGACGACTTAAAAAGTAGCGAAGGGTTTAATATTTTAGATTATCCATACTCGGTAGTAGATGACAAAGTAAAGATTATAAATTTTGTAGAATATTGCTATTCGTTCAAAGCTAATATGCAAGACAACTATGGTTTATATGTTTACCTATATAACCCTACGGGGAAGAACCTAGATACTAAATCCAAAGCGAATATGATACAAATGGCAACAGCCTACGATAGTAACGGTAAGCCTAGTGATTATGAAAAGTTTACATTAGAGTTTTGCTCTAAATCTGAAGAAAGCAACTATAAAAATTTATTCTATAAATTTAAGGTTGTGGACAGGCAGATAAACGGCAAATATTTTAACGATAGGGTTAATAGTAATCAACGCCGTTATGATATATCAGGGGTTGAATTAGTGACTTATGGTAGCAATTTGGCAACTGAATATGGTGTAGGTGGAACGTATTTATTTACGGGTTATGCAAAAGGGTATGGACCTGATGCTGACGCAGAAAGCAACTTAACGTGTGAGGTAAATCAATTAGAAACAATTACGTTAGACACATATAGCACTTATTACAGAACGGGCGAATATGAACGTAATCATAGACACGATTTAACAAGCGTATATTTTGCAGTTCCTAATAGATTCTTTGAAGAATACGGGAAGTTGCAGCGTATAAAGGCAGAATGGTACGAGTATGAAACGACACCTATTTGTATTACAAGTAATGACACCGTTTACAATATGCTTTATCCATATTTAGGTAAATATACTTATGAAAGCGAAGACCATGCTTTACAACTATATACGGGTTATCAACAGATGGTAGGCGGTAGCGGACACTATGATAAATATGATTGGGCGTATAACTGCGATTATACTACTGCTGTAAATGAGTCTTGTAAACGTATTTCTTATTTGTTTTCAACAAACGGAAGTGCCATTGCAAATTACGTTTTATCGGCAGAGCGTTTACAAACATATATAGAAACTTATGACAAGAGTTTTACTGACGGATATATAAACGTTCCGGGGAAAACGATAAGTCACGACTTGTTTGAAAAGACGTTATCAGAAGACAGAACGGCTGTAAGTTATGTGGGAGATGATATCCACCATAAACTAGTTGATTTTGATGCTGATAATACTTTCGATATGTTAAGTTATGACGAAACTCATAATGGTTGGTTTAAGTTTTTTGCAGGGTTATTTGGTTTAGGTCCTAACGACGTGGACCAAAGTTATAAAGGCATATCACCAATAAAAATCGTTACGGCTGAAGATATGGCTAGAGATAATCTCTCATCAACACTTTTAATAGATGGTTCAGAGGAAGCGTTAGAAGATTTTAGAAACTTTTACGACGAATCTACCAAAGCAGATAAAACGGTTGTATTGTTCAGATTTGCACAGACCGATTATATGAATTTACCTGTTATGGCTTATGACGGTTATAAAGGCAAAAATTTAAGCGGGCAATACGGCAAAGATACTTACATAGTTCAAGAAAGCGTATTTATGAATTTCGATATTATACAACTTACTTTTAATAAAGAAGGGGTATATACGGTAATTCCCGTTGTAAACAGTCCTATAGACATTTATAACGATATTACCATTCCAGATAATAGTGGGTTAGCGTGGTGGCAGATATTACTAATAGTGTTAGCGATAATACTTTTAGTAATAATTCTATGGCCTGTTTTACCTTACATAATTAACTTCTTAATATGGCTAATTTTATTACCATTTAAGTTAATAGGTATGCTTTTTAAGGCTATTGGTAAGGGTGTCAAGAAACGTAGGGAAAAGAAAAAGGCTGAAAAAGAGTTGAAAAAACAAGAAGAAAAGGAACTTAAGGAACTAGAAAAGTTGTCTAAAAAGAAACAGAAAAAGAAGGAGGAAAAGTAAAGTTGAAAACGATAAAAAGGGTATTAGCAATACTTCTTCTTATCGTTGTGGTCGTAGTTGTCTGCTATCTAATTTTTACAGGTAGCCGATTAACTACAAATTAGCGATAAAGGAGGCATTATGAAAAAATTAAGAGTATTTAACATACTCTTAACGATAGCATTATCTTTGTATTTTATATATCTCGGCATATTCCACTTCGGTTCTTCATATATGCGTTTATTTGAAAGTTTAGGCGATTTGTGGGTGTCTATAAAATTCTTTTTTGTTAGAGTTTTAGGACTAACAGATAGCGTTATACCGACAGTAAATGAATATTCAGGGGTAATGGAGTGGAATATTGTTTTACCCGAAGATTTTGAAGCTTTTAAGACGCAGGCAGGAACTTATTTTTCAATGCTTGTTAGCAAAGAAAACCTTGCTGCTTATGGTATGTTATTAGGCGATATTTGTATGGTTTTGTTAAAGGTTTTGGTAATAGCGATTCCAAGCATTTTAATACTTATTTTAGCGCTAAAAAGGATATACAAAAGCAACAATGTAAAGCATAACAAAGATACTGTTCCGTTAAGGGTTTTTAAGTGGATAACTAAAACAACTTATCAACCTATAAAAAGGTTAGTATTATCATATATTTGTTTTCTAAAAAGACACAGATTTATATGGATATTATGGCTTATTTTATGGGGAATACAACTCAATCTTGCAACGATTATAGTGGCATTTTTTGCATATTATTTTTACTTCTTCGTGTCGTTCAAGTTTGATACGTTATACATACAAATTTGTAAATTATTTATAGATTTACAAGTATTTTTAACGACGTTTCCGTGGTGGGTTTTGCTTTTTGTTGCGCTTATATTATTTGGAAGATTTAGACACAAGTTGGCGATATCAAAATTAAGACGACTTGAAGCACGAAATTGTGGGTTTATAAACGAACTCCCGATAGTTTCAATGACTTGTGGTTCTATGGGGCGTAAAAAAACCACCATAATAACGGATATGGCGTTATCGCAAGAAGTAATGTTTAGGCAGAAAGCGTTTGAGTTGTTAAGGAAAAATGATATGAAGTTTCCATATTTCCCGTGGATAAGTTTTGAGATGGATTTACGAAATTGTATGGACTATGGAACTGTATATAATTTAGCAACAGTTAAAGAGTGGATAAACAAGAAAAGGGAAAGGTATGAACGAAACGGTGATGAGAAGAAACGGTTATACGGATACGATATTAAAAGGTATGGTATGACCTATGACGACGGACTTCGTATATGGCATTTGTTTGATATTTTAAGTATATACGCACAACTGTATTTCATTTATGTAATAGAAAGCAGTTTAATGGTTGCGAACTACTCTATAAGGGAAGATAACGTTCTTTTAGACGAAGGTAATTTTCCTATGTGGGCTACAGACTTCTTTCCGAACGAAACCATGGACGGGGGACACCACGCCCATATATTAGACTTTGACGTGTTAAGGCTAGGCAAGAAGGTAATTGAAAACAACCCTAACGCAGGTAGTTTTGAGTTTGGGGTAGTTGTTATTACCGAAGTCGGTAAAGAACGTGGAAACAATTTAGAGTTAAGAGATGTTAAAAAGCAGACGGATGAAACTAATCAGAAGAATGACCTTTTTAACAGTTGGCTTAAAATGTGCAGGCATAGTGCTACGGTAGATAATTTTCCTTTCGTTAAAGTGTTTACGGACGAACAGCGACCAGAAAGCTGGGGTGCGGATGCAAGAGATTTATCAGACGTTATAACTATTGTTGCGTCCGGTAGTCAAAGACTTGCATTGCCGTTTTATATCTTTGAAGAAATGCTAACAGAGTTAGTTTTTGATAGGTTTATAGGGTTATACTATGATTTTAGATATAGACGGGGCGATAATACTTTACTTGTTCACTTGCTAAAAAGCGTTGCTTCTTGGCTTTTTAAGCGTAACGCAAAAATTTATAACAAGTATGGATATAGCGTTTCGTATATAGAGAAAGAACGTGGAACGTTTGATGGCAGAATAGAAAAGAAAAAGTATTTTATTATGAACAAAAAAATATATAGCAAAAGGTTTTCTACGGACTGTTTTAGTGATTACTTTAACGATATGGCGAAAAAGACAAAAGTCGGTTTACGTGATTACCTAGAGTATATGGGAGAGAAAGCAACTGTTGAAGAATTAAAATTACAAAACAGTTATTTTATGAACTCTTTATACAAAGGTGTTGACGAAGAACAGGCTTCTTAAAACTAAATAAAGGAGAGTTTTTACTTATGGCTTATGGTGAAACGAAAGTATATTACGACGGTAGCCACTATATAGCGATTCCACATACTGAACGCCCCAAAAAGCCTAAAGCATTAAAGATAGAAAAAGAAATAGTAGTTAATGATAAGAATGAGATTATTCCAGAATATGATGAAATACCGTCAATGCTAACATTATCAAACGGGCACGTGTTGGAAGAAGTAGAGTTTGTTGACGGTGAATTAAAACCTGTTATAAAAAAAGTAAAACGTAAAGGTAAAAAGACTACAAAGAAGGCGTTATTTGAGCAGTTTTATAGGGAAACTTTGGAACTTAAGAAAAAGGAACGGCGACAAGTTATTATTGACGGAATGAAAGCATTGTTTAAGACTATAGAAGATACGGAAAGATATGTTGATGACAATTTAGAACGGAAACAACGGAATTTAATAGCAAGGAGAATAAGGCTTACCAGAAAGGCGAACTTACAAGAATTTAATTATTTTTGCACTTTTACTTATGATGATAAAAAGCATAGTGAAGACAGTTTTAAGAAAGTGTTAAAAAATTGCTTTTATCATTTAGCGAATAGAAAGGGGTGGCGATATATAGGGGTATGGGAACGTTCTCCCGAAAAGAAACGTTTGCATTTTCACGGAGTTTTCTATATACCAAGTGGAACAATGCCGGGGAAACTTATTCCTGCAAACGATTACAGTTTTAAGACACATAAAAGGCAGATAACTATGCAAAACACGTATTTTAATGAAAAGTATGGGCGTAGTGATTTTGAAGAAATAGAAGATAAAGGGCGTATGGGTGAAGCATTGGCTTATTTAATGAAATATATAGAGAAAACGGGTGAAAAAATTGTTTATTCTAGGGGTTTACCACAGTATTTTATATCGGATATTATGGATGAAGATATCGCTTGCCCAATAGGTGTTGACAACCAGAAACTTCTGCTGTTCGACGATTTCAAGTGTTGGGACGAAGGAACGCTAATGGGAACTGTAAATAAAGAAACTATAAAGGAAATGAGAAAAGCAAATTAACACACACGACGATTTGTGGGAAATTGCGCCAGCGGTTCAGCGCGCAACCCCACTCGTCGGTGTAATGCTTTTCATTTTTTTATAGCCTTTCTGTTCAGTTTTAGGCGTGTGCTTGTCTCGGCGGAGCGAAGCGACGCCGCTTGTATCAAGACAAGCACACGCCTAACTGCCAAATTTGGTTTTTTGTTTAAACATTTGCGTTTTGTTGACATTTATTAAAAAAAGTGGTAATATATGCTTGCGACATTATTGAATATGAAATTTGGAAATGAGTATACTTTGGGTAAAGTGTACCTTATTTGCGTTAAATAAAAACCTTATTTCTAAGTTTTATATTTTAATCAATAGTGTCGCAACTAAGCGGTAAGGCACTTTACAGGTGTCGCTCCGTTTAGGAACGACACTTTTTTATTATGCTGAAAAGGAGAAGGATTTATGAAAAAGAAAATCTTATCAATATTAATAACGATTCTTGCAACATGTATGTGTATGTTTACGCTTGCAGCTTGTGGAGGAAAAGAACTACCACATACGCACATATACGACCAACAAATAGTA
>JAGASB010000141.1 GCA_017621955.1 Clostridia bacterium
AAAAACGGTAAAACTCGGCGTTAAATACGGTGTAGATTTAATTTTAATAGAAACCATGACCGACGGTTACGAAACGAAAGCCGCCGTTATTGCCGCGAAAGAGAATTCAAATATTCCTATTTTCGTTTCTAATGCTTACGGCGAAGACGGCTCTCTTATGACAGGTGCAAATCCGTGGGCAACGGTTGCTATGCTTGAAGGATTAGGGGTTGACGCTATCGGCGTAAACTGTTCGTTTGGACCTAAAAAACTTGCGCCCGTCGTAGAAGAATACCTTAAATATTCGTCGCTTCCCGTAATATTAGAGCCTAACGCGGGGTTGCCTAAAGTCGTGAACGGCAAGACTGTTTACGACGTGTCGCCCGAAGAATTTTCGAAAGACGTACGTTCTCTTATAGAAAAAGGTGTTAGGATAGTTGGCGGTTGTTGCGGAACGACGCCTAAATATATTAAGGCGCTTACCCAAAAAACGAAAGGACAAATTCCCGTTTCAATAGAAAAGAAAAATTTTTCGGTCGTTTCGTCCTATACTCACGCCGTCGAATTTGGCAAAGAGTCGATTCTGATCGGCGAAAGAATAAACCCGACGGGTAAAAAGAAATTAAAAGAAGCGCTAAAAACGAACGATATAGATTACGTTTTAAAAGAAGGGGTTTTACAGCAAGAAAAGGGTGTCCATATTTTAGACGTTAACGTAGGACTTCCTGAAATTGACGAAAAGGAAACGTTAACGAAAATCGTTTGCGAATTACAAGCAATAATAAACTTGCCGCTTCAAATAGATACTTCTAACGTTCTTGCAATGGAAAAGGCTTTGCGCATTTATAACGGCAAAGCGATGGTAAATTCCGTAAACGGCAAAGAAGAAAGCATGAGCGCCGTCTTTCCGCTCGTTAAAAAATACGGCGGATTAGTGGTTTGCTTAACGCTTGATGAAAACGGTATTCCCGAAAAAGCCGAAGATAGATTTCAAATTGCCCAAAAGATTTTACAAAAAGCAAAAGAGTACGGCATAGACAAAAAAGACTTGATTTTTGATCCGCTTGCGCTTACGGTAAGCGCAGATAAAAGTGCAGCAAAAGAAACGCTTAAAGCCGTAAGACTCATAACCGAAGAACTCGGCGCAAATACTTCTCTCGGTGTTTCAAACGTTTCGTTTGGGCTGCCGCAAAGGGATATTATAAACGGAGCGTTTTTCACTATGGCGTTAAATGAAGGTTTGTCGGCGGCCATCATGAATCCCTATTCAAGTGAAATGATGCAAGCGTATTATTCTTTCCTTGCACTAAACGGGTTTGACGATAATTTTGAAAAGTATATTAAATTTACTCAAGATTTACCAAAGCAAACGGCTGTTTCAGTAACTGCGACGGCTAAAACGGATAGCGTAGAATATCAATCCGAACTGCAAAAAGCCATAATTAAAGGTTTTAAAGAACAAGCAAGCCTTATTACGAAAGAACTTCTTAAAACTGAAAATGCGCTTGATATCATTCAAAACGAAATTATTCCCGCGCTCAACACTGTGGGAAATGGTTTTGAAAATAAAACGGTATATCTTCCGCAACTGCTTATGAGTGCAGAAGCATCTAAGTCGGCGTTTGAGTGCATAAAAGACGGTGTGAACGGCGTTAAAGCTGCAAACAAGTGTGCTTTCGTTATCGCAACCGTAAAAGGAGATATTCACGACATAGGTAAAAATATCGTAAAATTACTTTTGGAAAACTACGGTTTTGCCGTGTGTGATTTAGGCAAAGACGTTCCGCCCGAAACAATTGTGGATAAGGTGGTGGAATTAAAAGCGCCGATCGTAGGGCTTTCTGCGCTTATGACAACTACCGTGCCCGCAATGGAAGAGACTATTAGATTGTTACGTGATAAAGCGCCTTGGTGTAAAATAGTGGTAGGTGGTGCGGTTTTAACCCAAGAATACGCCGATAAAATCGGTGCGGATAAATACGCTAAAGATGCCTTAGCGACCGTGCGTTATGCAGAGCAAATCAATGATAAAGGATAAACTATTTTTCAAAAAGAGCTTCTTGATAGGTTGTATAGCCATTTTGTTTTGCTTGATTTGTTCCATAAAACACCTACCTTTATTCCTTTTTAATAAATAGAGGAAAATTGTAAATATAAAATCCCGATTGTTTAACAATAACAGTCGGGATTTCTATTTGTAAGTTTGTATAATGTTTTCGGCAATTTCTCTACGTGTAACACATCTGTCCATTGCTTGTTTTTCAATATATCGATGTGCGTCAATTTCGGTCATTCCAAGCGAATTTATAAGTGTCCATTTTGCGCGGTTTATAAGTTTAATTTCTTCCATCTTCTCTTGAAGTGAAAGGTTTTTTGTTTCCATATTTCTCAGTCGCTCTCTCGTTGCTTTAAGCCAATCCAAAGCTTGCAATATCGTTTGAGAGGGGACAGGCTTGTGAAGAGCGAAAACGCCGTAATCACGAACCTTTTCGTAGATACTCGTATACATATCGTTGCGTACGAATAAAAGAACGACAGAGGTTTTGTTGCTTGAAACGTCTATTGCAAGTTTAACTCCATAATCGTCAGGCAATGGAGCGTTAATAATTATGATATCATAAACGCGTTCGGTAACGTTGCGTTGTGCTTCATTTACGCTTTTAGCAAAAGTAATCGGCGTATAAGTAGCTCCTGGTAACAGTTTTACGATATTATCGTTAAACGAATTTGAAGCCGAAACGTTGAGAACGCTATATACATGTTCTTCAAATGGCATCGTTTGATTCCTCCCAAATTAGATTTATTTTTCTGCATTGCAATAAGCCGAAATAATTAGGGGAGAAAGATATTTTTTAATAAATTTACTGTTTTTTGCTATTTCAGACGCTTGCTTCAAAGAAGTTGGTAACGTCTTAAATTTTTGGAGCATTGTTTCAGGTGCTGTATAAAGGTTGATATTGGCGGGCTTTGGTAATACTGATTTTTTCTTGATGCCGTCAATAGCCGCATAAATCATCAAAGCAAAAGCAAGATACGGATTCGCAGCGGGATCGGGAGAGCGAAGCTCTGCACGTTTGAATTCACCTACGGCCGCTGGAATGCGAATTAGTTGAGAGCGGTTTTGTTCAGACCAAGAAATATAAGCGGGCGCTTTATTGTTGCCTAATCTTTCGTAAGATTGTTCGGTCGGATTTAAAAATAAAGTCATGTCTGCGATGTGTTTAAGTATTCCGGAGATGGCCTGTGGAAGCACGTCGGAACCGTTGCTGTCTTTTACGGAAAAGTTAATATGAAATCCATTACCCGGCTCGTCTTTTAAAGGTTTTGGAGAAAAATTGGCAGAAACTCCGTTTCTATTCACAACTGCTTTTACCACAGAACAAAACGTCATGGCGTTATCAGCCGCTTCTAACGGAGAATCGTATTTAAAGTCAATTTCGTTTTGTCCCGGACCTTCTTCATGGTGTGAACTTTCAGGATAAATATCCATTTGCTCCAAAGTTAAGCAAATTTCACGTCGAATATTTTCGCCCTTATCTTCAGGAGCGATGTCCATATATCCAGCATTGTCATAGGTTACGGTTGACGGATATCCGTCTTCATTTAATTTGAAAAGATAAAATTCCATTTCAGGCCCAAACTTAAAAGAAAGCCCTGCGTTTTCAGCTTCACGAATAGCGTTTTTTAGAATAGAGCGTGTATCACCCTCAAAAGGCTTTCCGTCGGGATAGGTAATATCGCAATACATACGTACAACTTTGCCGTGTTCGGGACGCCAAGGCAAAATGACGAGAGTAGAAGGATCAGGGTGAAGAAACAAATCGGAATGTGTTTCGTCACCAAAACCATTTATTGCTGATGCGTCTATTGCAATTCCATATTCAAAAGCGCGCTGTAATTCTTTTTCCATGATGGAAATGTTTTTTTGCTTACCGAAAACGTCGCAAAAAGCAAGACGTATAAACTTAACGTCTTCTTCTTTCACAAACTGTAATACTTCTTGTTTTGAATATTTCATATTGCACCTACCTATTTTTAATTCATAACGTACATTTGTTTATATGGATTTTTACTGTCGGGAGTAATAATGGTAAAAGGGGCGTTTAACACGTCTTTTAAATCGAAGCCGAACAAGCTGCAAAATTCCGAGATGTAATTGATGAATTCCGCAAGTTGTTCTTTTGTCGCAGGAACGGCATGAACGTTTTTAGGGAATCGGATATTTTTGCAATCCGAACGGAGAAGCATTGTTCCGCCGTGCATACCTGTACAGGGGAAGTTGCCTACAATATCTTTATCGGAATTTAAGCCTAACGCAATAATTACGCCACCGGCTTGATATTCGCCTAAAAAACTACCCGTCGAACCGCCGATAACAATAACGGGAATCTTATCATTATATGCTTTCATATGAATTCCGGCACGATATCCGGCATTTCCTTTGATGAAGATTTTTCCGCCACGCATAGCGTAGCCGGCGGCATCGCCAATGTTCCCGTGTATTACGATTTTACCTTCGTTCATTGTGTCGCCAACAGCGTCTTGCGCATTACCGTTTACAACGATTTCGGCACCGTTAAGATATGCACCAAGCGCATTTCCCGGTGTTCCGTTTATCGTGATAAATTTGGAACTTAAACCGGCAGCAATAAAGCGTTGTCCGAGGCAATCGTTAATAACGCAGTCGTTTTCGCTTTTTCTTACAATATCGTTTAGTGCGTCAAAATTAAGATCTTTTGCACTTAATAATAACATTATACCATACCTCCAAGTTTTTTTCTACGATTTTCAACATCAAAAACGGATAAAGTGGGTGAAATTTTTAATAATTGTGTATTAACGGAATCAAGAGGTGTTTTCTCGCGAATGAAAGACGTGTAAATACCAGCTCTTGCAATTTCGCCGATAAGCATAAATCCGACGAGACAACCATCTTTTATAAATAATCTTTTGATGGATTTATCCGTTTTTTCTTCATACATCTCACCTGTATAGCTCCCGGCGGTGAGAGCATGAAAGCCAAAGAAGCCGATAGCGTTCATAGGAATGCCACAGTCGTAAATAGTGGACCCGCCTGCCATATTGATTCCCGCACAATTACCCTGCATAACAGCATTTGGCCAGATAGCAAGGATGCGGTTTGCTTTTATCGAGGCGTCGTAACCTTGCGCACAGTCCCCGATAGCATAAACGTTTTCCAAAGACGTTTTCATTGCGGTATCAACGATAATACCGCGATCGGTATTGCAACCGACGTCTTTTACAAGCGCAATATTTGGGCGAACGCCAACAGCAAGAACAAGCACGTCGAATTCTATTGTTTTCCCACTGCTCATTGTTGCAACGTTCCCATCAAATGCGTTTACACTGTCACCAAGCATAAAAGAAATACCGTTTTCTTCTAATTTTTTTTGCATAAATAATGCACATTCATCGTCGAGAATACTTGAAAGGACACGTGTAGCAAGGTCGCAAACGATGATAGAAGAAACTCTGCCTGAAAGCCCTTCCGCACATTTTAATCCAATAAGCCCTGCACCGACAATCAAAACACGGGAAGATGGCAAAATAGCGTTTTCGAGAGCAAGTGCATCTTCTTCCGTCATAAAACTGAATTTGTTTTTTACTGTTTCAAGCCCTTTAAAAGGAGGAACAAAAGGAGATGAACCCGTCGCAATGCAAAGTTTGTCATATTTGATTTTTTCTTTTCCTACGGCTACAATTTTGTTATCGGGATCGATTTTATCTGCTTTGCCGTACACGATCTCACAATTATTTTCTTTGTAAAAAGAGTCGGGGCGGTATTGCATTTTTTTAAAATCGGTTTTACCTTGGAGATAGTAGGAAATAAGAGGACGACAATATACAGGCTTATTTTCACCTGAAATTAATATAATTTTACCGGTTTTATCAATACTGCGGATTCCTTCGATACAGCCAACGGAAGCAACGCCACCGCCAATAATAACGTAATTTTTCATATCAATTTCTCTCCTCGTAAACAATGGCTTTATTAGGGCAACCTTTTACACAAGCAGGTGTGCCACAGGAATTATTAATGCACAGTTC
>JAGASB010000142.1 GCA_017621955.1 Clostridia bacterium
ATTGTTTAGAAAAAATACTTTCAGAGCGCCCTTACGAACTATCTATGCGATACTTTTACGGCGTGTGTATGATGAATTTAGGAAATTATCAAAAAGCACTTGACACTTTTAAGAGTGCGCTTATGCTTGACCCTAACGATATGATAGTTGAATACTATTACAACTACGCAAAGTCCGTGCTTACAAGCGGTGAAGATAAGGAAAAGTTATTGCCCTTAAAGTATGAAAAAGAACTGCCTAAAAAAATAGCTTCAAAGTGGTCTAAGAAGATTAAAGAAGTTATGAAAAACGACCAAAAGATACAGCCCTTTACAAAAAATAACGAAAACAGAAAAATCTTGCGTTGGGGTATTCTTTACGGAGATGATACGGTTATGCGTGCAAGTATGTTTATACTCTCTTACGCAGACAAAAAATTCTTTTTCAAAACGGCACAGGAAATCTTGATGGAACACGACGTAGGTGCAGAAGTAAAAAGACTGTTGATTTACGTTTTAATAATGCAAGGGTATAAAGCAAGAACGGGGGTTGTTGCAGGTACGCTTTACAGTTGTTTTTCACCAAAGAAACTGCTAAGCGAAAAAGATAGTTCGGGTGCACTTTTCGTGTCTGCATACGCACTTTGTGTTGCGAGAATGCTGTTTTTTGACCTTGACAGTGTGGATAAAATTGCAAAGAGTGCTGATAAGGTTTATCTAAAACTTAAAGATACGGTTAGCGAAGCGGACGCAACAAATGAAGAACTTGCCGCACTTATGCTTTCCGACTGTGATTTTGAGCGTTACAGCAGTGATAAAGACGTTGTGAAAATCTTTGGAATTTCCGACCGAAAACTAAAAAAATTAAAAGAAATGTTAAACCGTAGTTGATTTTTAATGTTAAATCAATATTTATAATAAAGGAGAAATTATGATAAAAGTAATTGACGTTGATACGCTTTTTGATTCTTACATATCAGATTTTGTCTATAAGAATATAGGTAAGGTTAAGCCAGAAGAAATCGAAAATAAAATCCCTGAACTATACGTTCAGTTTGGCAATGAAAAACTAAAAGAACTTGACGGGCAAACACCTAACGAATACTATAAAAGTTTTAGTGCTACCGAACTTTTAGCGTGTTTAAACGAACACTTAACTAAGGGCGTTGCAGTATCAGACTTTTTGTGCGAAGCACTCTCTGACGGTGCAAATGAAGATGCTTTAATAAATGCTATTAGTGATGACGTTGATGAAGAGTTTACTCTTTACGTTATGAATATGCTGTCGGAGATAAAGTCTGAAAAATGCCTTGATAGATATTTGCAGTTTATAAGTTGGGATTATAGTGAAACGATTAAAGAACTAGCAACCGAACACCTAAAAGAATTTTCTAATTTAGTAAAAGAAAAAGTTCTTTCGCTCTATAACGAAGCTGACGTAAAGACAAGGGAATATTTTACTGAAATCCTTGCAGGGTGCAATAAAGATGATAGGGTGTTTGATATTCTAGTTGCAGAGTTTGCAAAGCACCCAAACGAAATACCACTATACGCTGGGTATTTAGCAAAGTATGGTGACGAAAGGGCGCTTCCCTTTTTAATGGCTGAAATCGAACGTGAAAAGATAAGTTATGCCGACTTTGAAGAACTTAGATTTGCAATCGAAGCGCTTGGCGGTACTTATGATAAAGTGCGTGACTTTAAGCAAGATAAAACCTTTAAGAAAATAAAGGGCGAAAAAAACTATAAACATTAATTTTTTAGGCAAGCCTTGCGCTTGCCGTTTTTTTTTAATGGTGACAAAAAAATAATTCCGTTACAATATTTTTTTGACTAAGCGCAAGTTTTTTTCGTATAAAAAAAACCTCAACGCCAATAATATTAAAGACTGAAAAAGTTATCTATTCAGTAAATCATTATTGACGGAGGTTTATGTAATGAAAAAAAAGAAAAAGAACAAGAACAAAGTAATAAAACTAACCGATGAACAATACGGTGCTTATATTATGGCGCTTAAAGATGAAAAACCACCTGCAATCATAGAACAAACCCAAGACTAAATTAAGTATATAAACGAAAATCTTCGTGTGTGCGAAGATTTTTTTGTAATTTTGTTGATTTTTCAACAATTTTTTAGTATAATAAAATAGAACAAAGATTTTTATGGAGAAAGTATGCTAAATATTGTTGAAGTAAAAACAAAAAAGCAAATGAAAGAGTTTGCTAAATATCCGGTAAAACTTTATAAAAACTGTCCGTATTACGTTCCGTCGCTTTATAGTGATGAACTAAACACTTTTAACCCAAAAAAGAATTTTAGTCTTAAAGACAATAAATGTAAGGCGTTTTTGTGTTATAAAGACGGCGTTTTGGTGGGCAGAATTGCAGGGCTTATAAACTATACGGAAAATAAAATTTGGGGTCAAGATTATATTAGGTTTTCACGCTTTGAGTGTATTGACGATATAGAAGTGTTCCGTGCGCTCTTTAAGGCTGTTGCAACGTTTGGCAAAGAAAACGGTGTTAAGGTTATGCACGGTCCTTGGGGCTTTAACGATACTGATAGGGAAGGTATGCTCACTTTCGGCTTTGACAAAAGAAGTACTTATTCGACCAACTATTCGTATCCGTATTTTTGTGAGAATATGAAAAAACTTGGTTTTGAAGACGAATCGAAGTGGATAGAGCGTAAATTTATTATTCCTGATACGCCTTACGAACGCATACTTTCAATATCAAACAAATTAAAATCAAAGTTAAAGCTTAAAGACGTTGCCGATACGCTAAGTATAAAAAAGATAATTAAACTTTACGGCAATAAACTTTTTAACACACTCAACGAAGCGTACTCACACCTTGACGGATACGTTCCCATAGAAGGCAAAGCGATTAAGAACGTGTTAAAGCAGTTTGCAACCATAGTTAATAAAAGGTACATAAGTGTTTTAGTTGATGAAAACGATGAGGTTGCAGCGTTTGGAATAGTTTTACCGTCCATAGCGGACGCTCTCATAAAGCATAGGGGTAAATTATTCCCCACAGGATTTATAAGCGTACTTAAAAGCATTAAAAAACCAAAAGCACTTGAAATGGCGCTTATAGGCATAAAACACGAATACAAGAATACGGGTATAAATTCAATCGTTATGGCACGCATTATGAACAATATCATTGCCGACGGAATAAAAGACGTAGAGTCAAACCCCAACTTAGAGTCAAATTTAGATATAATTCAGCAATGGAAGGTCGCTGAAAACGAAGTAATTAAAAAGCGTCAAACATTTAAAATTGACGTTGATAAATTAGCAAACTAAGTTAAATCCCCTTTGAATCAAGGGGATTTTTCATTTTAAGGCAACTTGATTGCAAAATTAGTGTAAAAATTCTTGAAAATCCCTTTATTTTATGATAAAATAAAGAGGTATAATTTTAATATTAAAAAGGTGCAACTATGAAAAGAACACAGCTTAAACAAATTTTTGTTAGTCCTACCGAATTTAGCGGTCAAAGTGTAACCGTATGTGGTTGGGCAAGGACGATAAGGGACAGTAAGTCCTTTGGTTTTATCGAACTTAACGACGGCTCTTATTTTAAGAACTGTCAAATAGTATTTGATAGGAGCAAGGTTAGTAACTACGACGAAGTTGCAAAGCAAAACGTCGGTGCGTGCCTTATGGTAAAGGGTACGCTTATCCTTACGCCCGAAAACAAACAACCTTTTGAAATAAATGCGGATGAAATTGAAGTTTTAGGAACTTCTTCACCCGAATACCCATTGCAGAAAAAGCGTCACACGCTAGAATTTTTGCGTACAATGCCACATCTTCGCCCAAGAACGAACACGTTTAACGCAGTGTTTAAGATTAGAAGTGAAGCGGCGTTTGCAATCCACAGCTTTTTTAACGAACGTGGGTTTGTGTACGTTCATACACCCATAATCACGGGCAGTGACTGTGAAGGTGCGGGTGCAATGTTCCAAGTAACCACACTTGACCTTGACAATATTCCATTAGAAGAAGGTGCTTGCGATTATAAGCAAGACTTTTTCGGTAAAAAGGCAAGCCTTACCGTTTCAGGTCAGCTTGACGTTGAAAACTTTGCAATGGCTTACGCAAACGTGTATACGTTTGGACCAACGTTTAGGGCAGAACACTCAAACACCGTTCGTCACGCAGCAGAGTTTTGGATGATTGAACCTGAACTTGCTTTTGCAGACCTTTCAGACGATATGGATTGTGCAGAAGCAATGGTAAAATATATTATCGACCACGTTATGAAAACTTGTACCGAAGAAATTAACTTCCTTAATGCGTTTGTGGATAAAGGACTTATTGAAAGGCTCAACAACGTTAGGGGTAACGAATTCAAGCGTTTAACCTATACCGAAGCGATTGAAATTCTTGAAAAGGTTAAGGACCGCTTTGACGCACCTGTTTATTGGGGATGCGACTTGCAGAGCGAACACGAAAGATATATTACCGAAGAAGTTTTCAAAAAGCCGGTATTCCTTACCGACTATCCTAAGGAAATCAAGGCGTTCTATATGCGCTTAAACGACGACGGAAAGACTGTTGCGGCAAGCGACCTACTTGTTCCCGGCATAGGCGAACTTATCGGTGGAAGCCAAAGGGAAGAAAGAATGGACGTTTTAGTTAAACGTATGGAAGAATGCGGACTAAACGCACAGGATTATAAGTCGTATCTTGATTTAAGAAAATACGGTGGCGTAGTGCATTCGGGCTTTGGCTTAGGCTTTGAAAGAATGGTAATGTATTTAACGGGCATTGCTAATATTAGAGATGTGCTTCCTTTCCCAAGAACAGTTGGCACGCTTGAAAACTGATAAGGAGAATTAGTATGGATATATTGATTGACGCTTTTGGTGGGGATAACTCTCCCGAAGAAGTGATTGCGGGAACTATTGAAGCGCTAAACGAAAAGGACGGTTTTAACGCCGTTTTAGTCGGTCAAGAAGAAGTTATTAAAAATTTGCTTAAAAACTACAAATACGATGAAAGTAGGGTGAAGATTATTCACGCACCCGACGTTATTACTTGCGAAGAAGAACCTACCGTTGCCGTAAGAAGAAAACCCGAAAGTTCAATTTGTGTAGCATTCAAAGAACTTAAAGAAAACCCCGAAGCAGGTGCGTTCGTATCGGCAGGGTCAACGGGCGCTGTATTAGTTGGCGCAACGCTTAAACTTGGCAGAATAAAGGGCGTTAATCGTCCTGCGCTCTGCCCAATAATGCCAACAGTTATCGAAGGGAAACAAGTGCTTTTAATGGACTCTGGTGCAAATGCAGATTGTAAGAGCATAAATCTTGTTCAGTTTGCACTTATGGGTGCAACGTATGCAGAGGCTTTGGGGATTAAAAATCCTAAGGTTGCACTCTTATCAAACGGTGCAGAAGACGAAAAGGGCAATATGCTAAATCACGAAGCATTTCCGCTACTTAAAGAACTTAAAGGCATAGAGTTTGTTGGAAACGTTGAAGCCCGTGAAATTTTAATGGGCGACGTTGACGTTGTTATAACTGACGGTTTTAGTGGTAACGTTGCAATAAAGGCTATTGAGGGCGCTGTTAAAGCGCTGCTTAAAATGATGAAAACGGCTATCTATAAAACCACAAGGGGCAAACTTGGCGGACTTTTACTTAAAAAGACGTTTAAAGAGCTTGCAAAAACACTTGATTATAACAATCACGGCGGTGCATTGTTCGTTGGAGTAAATAAGGCTGTTATAAAGGCGCACGGCTCGTCAAAACGCACGGCGTTTAAGGCTGCGGTATTACAGGCGGCACGCTATGCAACGTTTGATATATCGGATAAAATTACGGCTAAGTTAGAACTTAACCAACCCCCGCAGGAAGCATAATGCAAATATTTGACATCGGTGCTTGTGAAGAAAGAATAGGGTATTCTTTCAAAGATAAAATGTTACTTCGCAGATGTTTTACGCACGCTTCTTATGCGTACGAACACGGTGCGGAAGACAACGAACTGTTAGAGTTTTTTGGCGATTCGGTTATCCAGTTCGTAGTTACGGAGTACCTTTTTAAAAATGCGTACGGTGACGAAGGGAAACTTACCAAAAAGCGTGCTGATATGGTCAGTAAAGAACCGTTATTAAAAGCCGTTAAAGAGTTGGGGCTTATTGAGTTCGTGTTGCTTGGTAACGGTCAAGGTAAGAACGCAAACCTTGACGAAAAATTATTTTCTAGTTTATACGAAGCATTGGTCGCAGGCATATACATTGACGGTGGAATGAAACAAGCCGTTAAATTTATAAAAGACACTATCATAGCCGACTATGAAAAACGTGAAGAGACTAAATCTAAAAAGGCAGTAAAGCCTAAGATAGACAGTAAAAACCGTTTTCAAGAATACGTTCAAAAGAATAAACTTGGCAGTATCGGTTATGAAACGCTTTGGAAAAAAGGTCCTGACCATATGCCAGAATTTAGAGTGGCGGCGCTACTTAACGGCACAAGGATAGCAGAGGGCGAAGGTCAAAGCAAAAAGGCGGCGGAAGCAAAAGCGGCTGAAACCGCATTAAAAAGAATAATAAAACAGGGTGGTAAAAACAAGTGAATTTCGAAAAGGTTGAAATTTACGGATTTAAATCGTTTGCAGATAAAGCCGAAATCAAGTTTGGCGACGGCATAACGGGTATAGTTGGACCGAACGGTTGCGGTAAAAGTAACGTTGCGGACGCTATACGTTGGGTGCTTGGTGAACAGTCTGCAAAAAGTTTGCGTGGTTCAAGCATGCAAGACGTTATATTTAGTGGAACGCAGGGCAGAAAGTCACTTTCGTACTGTGAAGTTTCGCTATACTTTGACAATTCAAGCAGAATGTTTTCCATTGACTATAACGAAGTTATAATCACGCGTAAACTATTTAGAAGTGGTGAGAGTGAATACTATATAAACAAACAACCTGCTAGACTTCGTGACATAGTCGAACTTTTACACGAATGCGGTATCGGTAAGGAAGGTTACACCATTATAGGTCAGGGCAAGGTTGAAGAAATTATGTCAGCAAAACCCGAAGACCGCCGTATGATATTTGAAGAAGCAACGGGCATTGCGAAATTTAAGACAAGAAAGAACGAATCGGAAAGGAAGTTAGACCGTACACACGAAAACTTAGTGCGTTATATCGACATACTTTCAGAAATTGAAAATCAACTTGCACCGCTTGAACGCCAAGCTGCAAAGGCAAAGGAATTTAACGAACTTTCAGCAGAACTAAAACATCACGAACTAAATACTTACATAGCAAAGGTAGATGGCGTTGAAAGTGCAAAGGGTAAAATTAACGTAAGGATTAAAGGTCTTGACGAACAAACTGCACTCCGTAATCAAGAATTTAGTGACGCACAACGTGAATACGATAAGATTTTTTCGGATATAAACGAAGCGGACGACCGTCTTAGAAAGTTAAACGACGAACTTTTAGAAAAGCGTGTCGGAATGGAAAAATCTTCTGGTGCAAAACAACTTTACGAACAAAAAATTTCTTACTTAAAAAGCCAAATTGAGCGTGCTGAATCCGAAATTGAAAATAACGAAAAGTTAATTGAAACGTGCAAAGTAGAATTTTCAACAAATAACGGAACGATTGTCAGTGGTGAAGAGCAACTTAAAAATCTTACCGATAAGGCTGAAAAACTCAGCAAAAAACTATTATCTGTTACTGAAAAAATCACGCTTGGCGAAGAACTTGCCGATGCTAATAGGAAAAAGATAATAGAATCAATAGAATCATTGTCCGACATTAAACTTAATACGGGCACGATGTCTATTGAAAAGAATAATCTTATAGCAAAATTAACTGAACTCACTGAAAAACTTGATGAACTTTCGGTTAAACGTGAAAGTCAGTTTAACGATAAAGAACGTGCGGACAAAACTATTAACGAACTTGACCGTGCTGTTTACGACTTAAAAAATCAGATAGAAGAAAAAGAAAACGAAGTAAGGAACTGTAACGAAGAAGTTGCCAAGGCAGATAACGCCATTTATTCACTTAACTCAGTGGTAACGACGCTTGTTACTAAGGATAACTTCTATAAAGCATTAAAGGATAACTACGATGGCTATGCACCGGCGGTTAAAAATCTTTTAAACAAGTCAAAGACCAACGGCGAGTTAAAACGTAGGATAAAAGGCGTAGTTGCAGAACTTATTAAAAGCGATAAAAAGTTTGATATCGCACTTGAAACGGCGCTTGCGGCAGCCGCTCAAAACGTAGTTACTGCAAATCCCGACGATGCACGTTATCTTATAGAATATTTAAAGGTCAATAAACTAGGTAGAATTACTTTCTTGCCTATTACAAGCGTTAAACCAAGAGAGCAAAGCGTTCAAGTTACAAGCGCTCTTAACGAAAAGGGTGCGCTTGGCGTTGCGAATAAATTAGTTTCTTACGATAAGCAGTTTGAAAACGTTATATCTAACCTTTTGGGCAATACGCTCATTGTTGATACACTTGAAAATGCAACACGCATTGCTGATAAATACCGTTTTGCGTTCAAGATGGTTACACTTGACGGGGACGTTTTCACAACCCAAGGTGCAATGACGGGCGGTTCAAGAAGAACTGACACCGTAGGGCTTTTATCTAGCGATAGAAAGATAGAAGACAACGCCCAAGAATTAAAGAACAAGCGTGAAGAAATGGACGCTATCAAGGTGCAAAAAGCAGAACTTGAAATTAAACGTGATAAAGCACTTGACGAACTTTCACTACTCAACGACCTTTATAACGGCAAACGTCAGCAAATACTTGTTGAACGTGAAAAGCAAGGCGCTGCTGAACGTCAACTTATTGAAGTTGGTAGGGAAATTGAAACTACAACTGATTTAATTGAAGACGTAAAAGAAAGGATTGCAAAAATCGACTCTGATTATCAAGGCGTTTTAAGTGGTAGTAAAAAACTTGAAGCCGAAGGAATAAGTGCAAGACAGTCTGCTGATAAACATCAAGCAGAATACGATGCACTCCGCAAGGAAAGGGATGGTTTGGCGCAAGAAGGAACTGCCCTTCAAGTCCAAATCACTGAATTAAAAGCAAGACTATCTTCGCTCAAAAATGAGAACGAACGTCTTAAAAATATGATAACGGATGCGGAAAATACTAACGTAAACCTTAAAAACAGCAACGAAGGTGCGCTTGGTATAATCGAAGAACTTCGCCGTGACCAAGAAAAAGTTGCACTTACAAAAGAAGAACA
>JAGASB010000143.1 GCA_017621955.1 Clostridia bacterium
ATGTCCGTCAAGCGTTACTTGTATTTGATAATTAGTACGCTCTAATTTATTTCCACTGCACGCTGAAAACGGAAAAATGATAGTAATTGCTAAAAGCAACGATAATATAAAAGCTGTTTTTTTCATAAAAAATCCCCGAACAAGATATATACAAATTATCTTATTCGGGGTAAAACTTATTTATAACTTCAAAACTATTTTTCGTCAAATTCAAGGTATTTGGCGGGGTCTATTGTCGTGCCATTTTCGGTAACCTCAAAGTGAAGATGCGCACCGCTTTTATATTCTTGTCGGTTTGTAACAGAAACTTCACCGATAACGTCGCCTTGCTTTACTGATTGTCCAACAACTACGGCATCGCCATCAGCAAGCGAATTGTAAACGCTATAAAGACCGTTGCCGTGGTCAATCGTTACGGTTGTACCTTTAAGAAGCGAACTTTCAACACTTTTAATCGTGCCGTCGTATACAGCAACAACTTCGGTGCCTTCGGGGGCGTAAAAGTCCACTGCAAGATGCGCTGAATAATGCCCCAACGTGCTGTTAAATACCATACTTTCAGAATATTCAGTAATTGCAGTAACGTCGTTTACAGGCATAATAAACGTTATAGGTTTTATTACAGGCTCGGTCGGTTCAGTCGGGTCGTCTGGTTTTACTACGGGTTCATCTGGTTCAATAGGCGTTTCTATAACAGGTGGGTTCTTGCCCGAGTCAAGCGTACTATCTACACTTGCATCAGATAAAAGCATAAAGGTTATTGATAACCCTACCGCAACGATACACAGTGCAAGAACAAGATATACTGTGTTTCTTCTCATAAACATAATTAGTCTTCCGTTTGATTTTTTCATAATTTTTCTCCTTTTTACTTTGTAGGTTGATTATTGACAACTTTTTTTGTTTTTATACTTAAAATTTTAAAAACTTCCATAAATTAGCGGAGCGCCTAACGTTACTTCATTTTCCCCTACCGCAACGTGAAGATTTATGGTATGCCCCAAAACTTGCTTATGGTATTTAACGTTGGGGCTGTATCCGTAATAACATATAACGTCTTCGGTTGTTTCTACAAATAAAATTTCAGCACCCATTTGCTCAAAAAACTTATAGACGTTAAAACCCTGTTTTTCAACCTTGCAACTTTCGCCCTTTACGTTTGGGAACAAATAATAGCCCATTCTATCAGTTGTGATTATGCGTGCAATTGAACTATTATTTTCTAAATAAAGTTCGTATGTATTAGAATAGCCGTTAAACACAGGTGTTAAACTTTGCACATATATAGACGTAATCATTAAAATCGATGCGATAGTTACCGCAAACCTTTTAAACATAAAAATACTCTCTCCTTTTGGAAAGAGTATTGACTGATTTATTTTTTTTATACCCTATATTTTTACGCACTCACGGTATAAAGTGAAAAAATTTAATCCAAACATAGTATCGCCCGATAGTTCAATTGCACGTTTTTCTATATACGTTGGCTCTTTTATTACGCCACCTAACCGTTTATATTCTTTTACTAACTTCAAAAATAAACTGTAAATACTTTTCACTTCGTGCTTTATGTCGTCAATATTAAAAGTCTTACAGTCTAAAAATTCAAGTTGACTTTTAATCCACTTTAATGCCGTCAAAGGTTTTACGTTTGCTATAAACGAAAGGTCTTTTGCTCTTACAGCATAATCGTCACAGTTTATACTTCTTGTTGAAAATGCACCAAAATAGTACTTAGCCGTATAATTAAGTAAACTTGTAAACGTATCACTATCACACCCACCTAAAATTGTCTTAGCGATGAACACTGAACTTTGATTTAATAGTTCTTGTTTTTTAGAAAATATTCTTTCAATATGTAAAATAAAAGTCAAAGCATTATCATTATCGCAAAGTAAAAGACTTTGCACCAACTTTATAATAGTGCGCTTCAAATCAAAAAACAACTTATTATAAGTTGCGTTTATAATTTTGCTTCTTGCTAATATGTCTATTAAACAAATAGGATAAAACATAGCCGTTCGATAAAGTGATACAGAATCTATCTGATTATTTAATATAAAATATTGATAACCGTCAGCGCAAAAAACGTCAACGCCACAACCATTTCTAATAAAAACTTTATGGCAAAACATTCCGTTTACTATATGGTCAAGCATAAAAATTGATGGTACGTCTTTAATTTTTGATACATATTTTACCGTATCAATCAGCGTGCATTCATCAGTCATTATGATACGAACGTCTTCGGGCATATTAAAAAGTTCACAAACGTTATCCACTGAAAATGAAAAATTGCTTTCCAAATACACCGTTATAATTTTTAAGCCCAAAATTTTGCACGCATTTATTAGGTTTGTTTTTTGCTCATTTTCTTTTTTTATGGTTAAAAATAGAACCTTAGAATACGGTGCAATTTTGCTTATTATTTTTGCTTTTTCATCAAAAGACGTAAAAAAATTAACGCTAAAATTTTCCAAAATATTAATGTCCTTATTTATAAATCGCACTTAATATTAAAAAAATGCTTTGTTTTTGTCAAGCAAAAGGCATTAAATTGCATAAAACCACTAAAAATGTGTAAAAATAGGCAAAAAACACTAAAAATTTTTAAAAAACTATTGAAATAATTTTTATATGTGGTATAATAAATATATAAAATTATGGAGGGTTCTTAAATGAATAAGAATGAGTTGGTAAGGGCAATCGCAAATAAAGCAGGTTTTACGCTTAAAGACGCTGCAATAGCACTTGATGGTGTTATCGGCGCAATCACGGACGGACTTAACGCTGGGGAAAAAATTCAAATTTCAGGTTTTGGTACTTTTGAAATCAAGTCTAAACCTGCAAGAGAAGGTATCAACCCCAAAACACAAGAAAAAATTAAAATCGAAGCTACTAAAATTCCTGCTTTCAAATTCGGTAAAGCGTATAAAGATTCCTTTAACTAATAACGAACAAAATAGAGCGACTTGTCAGATAAGACAAGTTGTTTTATTTTTTTAAACATTACCCTATTAAGACAAAATTTTATAGTTTAGTTTTTCTATTGTATGCAATTATATTTTATACAATATAATATATCTACAAAAAAGGTGCAGTTTCCTGCACCTTTAATTTGCTTTTATGCTAAAATCAATTATTTAACGATTTTAGAAACAACGCCTGAACCAACGGTTCTGCCACCTTCACGGATAGCGAAGCGGAGACCTTCTTCCATAGCGATAGGAGTGATAAGTTCAACGTCCATCTTAACGTTGTCACCAGGCATAACCATTTCTACGCCTTCGGGAAGTTTGATTGAACCGGTAACGTCGGTAGTTCTGAAATAGAACTGAGGACGATAGTTGTTGAAGAACGGGGTGTGACGGCCACCTTCTTCTTTGGTAAGGATATA
>JAGASB010000144.1 GCA_017621955.1 Clostridia bacterium
ACAAGCGATAAATATTTATCAAAATTCATTTGCCTATACTTGTCGGCAATCGAATCTTTACAAAATTTAAGTTCAAAAGTAAGTTCGTTTTCTAGCTTTGCGTGCTTAATTAAACTTATCACCCTATTAAAATCAACGTTTCCGTCAAATGGTACTAAGTGCATATCGTCAGCACCCGATAAAGTTTTATCCTTGCTTCTTATCCCCATATTATCGTTAATATGTAGTGCTGAAATTTTATCTTTGAACTTATCAACAACTTTGTGCGTACCGTAGCAATTTTCGTGCCCACAATCGTAACACATTCTGGCATATTTGCAGTTTTTGTATTCACTAAGCGTTGCGTCTAAAAACTGTTCGCCCTCTAAGTTTTCAAAACACAGTTTTATACCGTATTTGTCGGCAACTTCTAATATTTCGCCTATTCTTTTTAAGCCTATCAATGTAGGTTCATCGGCACAAAACTTAATCCCTGTATAAGAGTGCATTATAACCCTATCTACGCCTATTTTCTTTGCCGAAACAATAGTGTCACTTATATCTTTAATAATATCGGGAACTTTATAAGCATTTTCATCGTCGTACCAAAGACTACGCATAGGGTGATGCTTTGCGTGTATAGACTGAAAAAACATACCGAAACTATCAGCCTTTTCCTTTAACTTAGCAACTTGTTCATAATTTTGATAAAGTGCAAAAAACCCGTCAATGCCGTGTTGTGAAAATTTTTCTACCTGTTCAATTTCGCTTAAATTAAAAGTATTGCTTAACGCCAAACAAAGTTTACCATTGTAATTTTTCATAATATAAACCCACAACCATATAACGCCTCTTTTAGTTTAAAAACGTGCACGTCTTGCGTTTTTATCTAAATGCTTATTTCAAAAGTAGCCAAATCAAACCAAATCAATTCACTATTTATTTGTATAGTATAAAGATGTCCGCTTGCTACCCTTGCGCCCCTATCAATAATTTGTTCAGCATTTTCTATTGCTCTTTTTACAAACTCAAAAACGTTTTCTTCTTTTCCCAACTTAAACTTTTTGCGAATTTTTTTTACAACACGCTCACTTTCCATATGCCATTTGTCAAAATTTTCTAGCAATTCCGACTTTAACTTTTCAGTTTTATCCGATAAAAAGAAGTCCACTGTTTCTTTTGATTTATCATAATGCTCATAAGGAACGTAAACTCTATATTTATCTAATTGCAAAGCAAAAACAGTTCTGACCCCGTCTCCCCACGGCACAAGAGCGCACTTTATTCCATCTTTTTCAAAAATTTCTTTTAACATTTGACCAAACGTCTGTTCGCATTCTATCAAGAAACAAAAATCGCCGTTCTCAACGTCTCTAATCTTTTTGTTCCCACAAATCGAACAACGCTCTTCTGTTAAAAGTAAATTGCACTTTTCACAATATTTCATAATGCTCCCCGTAATTATTACTATTATAAATAATATATTCTAAAAAGTCAACGCTTGACAAAATAAAAAACATTATATGTTAAAAGGGCTTAAATACTTGTTGCTTGCAAAAGAAAAGCACCCATCAAAAGATGACTACTAACCAACAAAGCGTGGGAAATTTATTTCACACAAAGCCGTTAGGCTTAAAGTTTGTTAAAAACTTTGCTTTGTTAAATTTTGATTTTATTATTTATAGAGTTTACTCTAATAAATATAAAATCATTTATTAATTATTCTAATCTATACCGCTTGCAACAACCATTCAATGTGCCGCTAGGCATATTTGTCGCAA
>JAGASB010000145.1 GCA_017621955.1 Clostridia bacterium
CCTTTCTTTCATTAGTTTTAAGTGTTCAATAATGAAATGCTTTAAGGTTGTTTCACTTAAACTTCCTGTAAGGCGTGCAACTAAAAACGGGTCGGCAATCGCACCACGGGCAAGCATTATTCCATCAGCACCCGTGCGCTCTATCATTAAGTCTGCATCTTCTTCCGTAAAAATTCCACCGTTTGCTATAACGGGTATTTTAACCGCTCTTTTTGCCTTTGCGATAGCGTTATAATCGGGTTCACCCGAATAGTATGCTTCCCTAACCCTACCGTGTATGGTTATTAAACTTGCGCCTGAATCTTGTGCCATAATTGCAAAATCACTTGCTATATCGTCACCTTGCTTTTGACCCGTACGAATTTTAACCGTAATTATTTTACCGCTTTTAGCACATTCCTTAATTATGTTTTGTGCTTTTTTAATATCGGTTAATAGCGCACTGCCTTCCCCGTTCTTAAATACCTTTGGAACGGGACAGCCCATATTTATGTCTACAATCTTGAAAGGTTTAAGGTATTCGCTTTCACAAGCACTGCGCATAAAATACGCATCCGAACCAAAAATTTGCACGGCAGTTTTATCTTCGTCCCCCAAAGCGTACAATAATTCTTTTGAGCCGTCCCCTCCGTACATTAATCCCTTAGCACTTACAAGTTCGGTAAAGCAAAGACCAAAACCTTGTTTAAGCGCAAGTTTTCTAAAACAATAGTCGGTATAACCTGCTATGGGCGCTAAAAATACGTTGTTTTTAACTTGCGTATTCCCTACGGCAAGTGCTTTTACTTCCATTTGACACCTTCAACTTAAATATCATTATTAAGTTTATCAAACATACGGTAAAATAGCAAGCGATTACACCGATTACACCGCCGTAAACGTTAATTTCGGGTATTTTTATAAGCGTTAAATTAATTATTGTTTTAACTGCCACCCCCACGCTTAAACTCAGCACGGGCGAATATAGTTTGCCCTTGCCTATAAGCACGGCGTTTGCCGTTTGCAAGATTGATAGTAGCACCACGCACGGACTTGCAAGCCTTAATAGGTTTACTGCAATCGTTTTTTCGTTAGGCGTTAAACTTCTAAAAAGTAGGTTTACTGCATTTTGTGAAAACATTCCTATTACAACTGCGCAAGGCAATGATAGTAAAAGTGTTAATAGCAAGGTTTTAACGGCATTTTTATTTTTTTCGGCGTGTGTTTTTGCTCCCGATACCGCCGGTATTGCTACCGTTGCAACACCGTAACATATTGAAACGGGCAAGTTTATAACAGTCATGACAACGCCCGACATTAAACCGTAAAGTGCAGTTGCATCAGTTCGATAACCACTTAAAACGTTTATTATTATAAAACTATCCACGACTTGTGACAATGGTATCATAATCCCTATAAGCGTTATGGGAATAGTTGTTTTAAACACTTCTCTTGCTTGCGGAAAAAATTGCGATTTGTTAAAAACAAAAGGCATTTCATAACGCTTTTTATCTTTGCGATAAGTTGAATATAACCATATAAGCGCAATGGCTTCGGACACGGTTATTGCAAAGGTTGCGCCTGCAACGGCAAAAGCAACGTTTGTCTTAAACGCATAGGCTAACAACAGACCGAAAATAAGTTTTACTACTTGCTCTATAATCTGCGACTTTGCAGTTGGGGACATATTCATTAATCCTTGAAAATATCCACGAAAGCAAGAAATAAGCGAAACAAAAAGCACTGCTGGCGATAAAAATATATATCCGTAAAAAGCGTTTACATTGCCTTGCAAAACGGCTAGACTTTTGGAAAAAAACGCCATTAAAAATGAACAAATTATACCAAACGGTAAAAACAATCTAAGCGACACTTTAAGATACTGCCGTGCAGTTTGAACTCTTTTTTCTTCACCGTGCGATGCTATTATTTTAGAAAGTGCGCTAGGAACACCTGCGCCTGAAAAGTCAAGCAAAAGTGCATATATTGGAAAAACCATTTGATAAAGACCAAGCCCACTTCCACCGATAATATTAGTTAGTGGCACACGATAAATTGCACCTAGTAGTTTTGCGATAAACGCACCTATCCCAAGCGATGCTACACCGCTTAATATTTTATTTTTTGTTTGCATATGTAAAATTAATGACCGCTAGGTTTACCCTGCGGTCATAAATTGAACGGAAGATATCAATCGAATTGTTTGGACAAAAACGTTGCGCCAAGCTGAACGAATTTAACGTCGCTCACATTAAAGCGTGAAGATTTATCTTTATCAAAGACGATTACCGAACCGAAACAATCCCCGCCCGAAATTATCGGCACAATGATTTGATTTTCTGACTGAAAGTCTTCCCCATCGATAAACGGGATTATTGTTCCGCCGTCAGCACTGCTTACTGCTACGCTTTTTCTATCTTTAAGGATTTTCTCCATTTCCTTTGAAATGTTTACACCTAAAACGTCCTTTAATTTTCCTTTTGATGCGTAAATAATTACATCGCAATCGGTGATTAAACAGGTCTTTTCCGTTAATTCTTCGATGCCGTCGGCAACTGCCGTGGCGTACTCTGTTATTGAACTGATAGGCGAATATTTCTTAAAAACTAAATGGTCCTTATCCGTGTAAATCTCTATCGGGTCCCCTTCTTTTATGCGTAAGGTCTTGCGCATCTCTTTTGGGATAACCACTCTGCCAAGCTCGTCTATGCGCCTGACTATGCCCGTCTCTTGCATACTGATTTCCTCCGTCTAATTGTAGTATGCGACGGGTTAAAAGTTTTATTCACAAAATTAAATTTTTTTATTAAGACGCACTTTTCCACGCATTAGGTGTTGTTCTATATTGTTTAAACCATTCAGTGTCTTTTAGTAAGGTATTATTGTTTGAACACTCAGCGTACACGCCCTTTTCAGCGTCGGATACAATCATTATGTTTCCGTTTAGTAAGAATTCTTGCCCTTGATTTTCATACAAATCGTCTTTTTTATCGTTAGGCGTATCCGCCCCTGCTGTTTGAATATAATCCATAGCCGAAGAAACGTAAACTTTATCGGTATAAATGGATATTCTATCTATATAATCTTGTGATGGAAATAATCTTTCGGGTGCAGTTTTTCTTTCTATCGACCCAGCACAACAACACACTACTGACATTTTAGGTTTTATTTCTTTGAGCAAAATTTCATTTGACGAAGTATAAGAACCGTGGTGTCCTGCCTTAAACAACTCAACTTGTGAAAAATCGTACTTTTGGGCAAGTTTATTTTCGCCATCTTTTTCAAGGTCGCCCGTAAACAAGAACTGCCTTTCCCCGTGGTAAAACATTATGCAAACTGAATAGTTGTTTTCATCGTCCGATGAATTTTCATAATAATAATTGTAAAGCACTTCAAATCTTATATTACCATCGTCGGAAAGATTGTATATTCTTTGCGCTCCGTTTTGATTGTTATAACATTCAAGCGCAGTATAGTGCTTTGCTCCGTTATCAACTTCTGCATCACGCTCTGCAACGTATCTATTGTAAGTTTGAGTGGTTTTATCGGTAAGCGGAAAATCAATTATAGTACCACATTCGTAAAGGTCAAATATACTGCCGTTATCTTTTGCAAAACCTGCTATATGGTCTTGGTCGGCGTGCGTTGCTATAACG
>JAGASB010000146.1 GCA_017621955.1 Clostridia bacterium
AAACCCGTTAAAGGTGCACACCCCAACAGCCGTTTCACCGCACCCGCTATCAACTGCCCCTGTATTTCAGACCAGTTTGAAGCCCCTAACGGAGTTCCGCTTACCGCTATCGTATTCGGTGGCAGACGTGCTAAAACTGCACCGCTCGTTTACCAGAGTAAAGACTGGAACAACGGCGTATTCGTTGGCTCAATTATGGCATCTGAAACAACCGCAGCAGCAACCGGCGCAGTTGGCGTAGTTCGCCGTGACCCGATGGCTATGCGTCCGTTCGTTGGCTACAATATGGGGGACTATTTTAAGCACTGGATTGAAATGGGTGACAAGATTGCAAATAAACCCAAGATTTTCAACGTAAACTGGTTCAGAACTGATGACGAAGGTCACTTCATTTGGCCGGGCTTTGGCGACAATATGCGCGTTCTTGAATGGATTATTGACCGTTGTGAAGACAAGGTTGATGCAGTTGAAACGCCTATCGGTTTCGTTCCCAAGGCTGAAGACATCAATATCGAAGGGTTGGAAGACGTTACTCTTGATACCATCAAAGAACTTCTCACTATCGACGTTGAAAACTGGAAGAAGGAAGCAGAAGGCATTGAAGGTTTCTATGGCGAACTCACCAGAGTGCCCAAAGAACTTTATGACGAACTTGCTAAACTTAAAGCAAATCTTGCAAAATAAATTAGAAACAAAAAAAGGCGTTGCTTTTGCAACGCCTTTTTCATTTGTCTGTTATAATTAAAAAATAGAAAAGCGCGGTTTTATTATATACCGTCAAAATTTTGTTCTTCTTTATAGTGGTTATATAATTCGTCAATTAACGGTTTATATTTGTTTACGCTTTCATATTCTTTTTCATTAAAAGCATCTGCAAGAGCGTCAATAATTTCGTTCAACTTCGCATCGTCAACGTTTTTTAAATCTATATCTTTTTTTAAGTAGTTTATTAGTTCGTTGCGAATATAATCGTATATACTTTGATAAACGCTATCTTCAAGCAAATCACTATGTAACCGCAAATATCGGTGTGCCCAAGTAAGCATATCTTGCCTACCTTGTTTTTCCCAAAACTTTTCAAAACGGCGGATTTTTATTTTGTCCTTTAACTTCATATCTTTCTCCTATGTAAATAATTTATTTTTCATTTAAATAAAAAAAGTGCGCCAACCGAAGTCAACGCACATAAAACGCAAACTCCGTTGTCGCCAAACAAAACTAAACAAGAAGGACTAACCACTCCCATTTGGAATTTGCATTTTTAACAAATTTCGTTAATGGGAGTATGTTAATAAAAAGGATAATTATCCCTTTGGTTAGTCTTTTTAAATTATTTAGTTTTATTTGGCATAATTAGTATAACACATAAAAAAAGTTTAATCAAGCAGTTTAGGAAGATTAAACCCGTTATTACGAGTTTTGCACGCGCAGTCGGACAAACGAATAAATCTATTTTCTTCTATGTGAATTACTTATTTTTCATTTAAATAAAAAAAGTGCGCCAACCGAAGTCAACGCACATAAAACGCAAACTCCGTTGTTTGACATACAATTTAATAGAAATGGCTAGCACTCCCATTTGGAATTTGCATTTTTAACAACATTGGAGAAAAACAGCGCGTTGCTTGCGTCCTTTCCCCAGGAGTAATTCCACTCGTCCACACAGATGCGTATCTTATCAAAATTGTCGGCGAAGAGCTCATTGCGGTAGAAATTCAAG
>JAGASB010000147.1 GCA_017621955.1 Clostridia bacterium
CGACCTTTATCGTCGTGTTATCAACAGAAACAACCGTTTTAAGAAGTTGATGGAACTTGGTGCTCCTGAAATCATTATTAGAGACGAAAAGCGTATGCTTCAAGAAGCAGTAGACGCTCTTATCGACAACGGTAGACGTGGAAAGGCAATAAGCGGTGCAGGTAACCGTGAACTTAAATCACTTTCTGCAATGCTCCGTGGTAAACAAGGTCGTTTCCGTCAAAACTTACTTGGTAAACGTGTTGACTACTCTGGTCGTTCGGTTATCGTAGTAGGACCTGAACTTAAACTATATCAATGTGGTTTGCCAAAAGAAATGGCAATCGAACTCTTCAAGCCGTTCGTAATGAAAAAGCTTGTTGAAAGCAACGTATGCCACAACATTAAAAACGCAAAGCGTACGGTAGAACGTGGTAAGGCAGTCGTTTGGGACGTTTTGGAAGAAGTTATCAAAGACCACCCCGTAATGCTCAACCGTGCACCTACGCTTCATAGACTTTCTATTCAAGCGTTTGAACCCGTCCTTATCGAAGGTCGTGCAATCAAACTTCACCCGTTAGTATGTGGTGCGTTCAACGCCGACTTCGACGGTGACCAAATGGCAGTTCACGTTCCTTTATCAGTTGAAGCACAAGCAGAAGCAAGATTCTTGATGCTCGCATCAAACAACATCTTAAAACTTTCTGACGGTAAGCCTGTTATGTCCCCGTCACAAGATATGGTTATGGGTGCATATTACCTTACCATTTTAAGACGTAAGATTGGTGAAAAATACAACGAAAAGGGCAGAAAAGACGAAAACGGTACGGTTTATGGCGTACCTGAATACACCGTTTCATACACTTCTCCCGAAGAAGCCGTTATGGCTTACCAAACGGGTAAGATTAGATTACAAGACGAAATTATCGTTCGCCGTACGGTAGAAGTTGACGGTGAAAAAATAACCGGTAGAGTTAAGACTTCGGTTGGTAAGATTATCTTCAACGAAGCAATTCCACAAAACTTAGGCTTTGTAGAAAGAAAAACCAAAGAAGATTATCTCAAATACGAAATTGATAAACTCACTGGTAAAAAAGACTTACAAAAGATTGTTGGCGCATGCTTTAAGCGTCGTGGCGCAAGTTGTGCGGCAGACGTTCTTGATAAGATTAAGGCTCTTGGCTTTAAGTATTCAACCGTTGGCGCAATAACCACCAGCGTGTTCGATATGCACATGCCAAAAGATAAACAAGTTATCTTAAAAGAAGCAGAAGCGCACGTTCTTAAAGTTGAAAATCTTTACAAGAAAGGTTATATAACCGACGAAGAAAGATACAAAAAAGTCGTTTCTATTTGGAAGAAAGCAACCGACGATATCACCGATAAGCTAATGGGTACGCTTGATGAATTCAACCCGATACTTATGATGGCTAACTCTGGTGCGCGTGGTTCAAAAGACCAAATTAAACAGCTTGCCGGTATGCGTGGTCTTATGACCGACCCGAACGGTAAAACTATTGAAATTCCGGTTAAATCTTGCTTCCGTGAAGGACTTTCAGTTCTTGAATACTTCATTTCTTCACACGGTGGACGTAAAGGTCTTGCCGATACGGCACTTAAAACGGCTGACTCAGGTTACTTGACCCGTCGTTTAGTTGACGTTTCGCAAGAAGTTATCATCAAGGAAGACGACTGTTTTGCAAATGCAGGCGAAGCCGTTAAGGGTATCGTAGTATCTGCAATTAAAGACAGTTCGGGCGAAGTAATCGAAGGACTCCGTGACAGAATAGCAGGAAGATTTACCGTAAACGACATAATCAACCCGACCACGGGCGAAGTTATGGTTAAAGCAAACGAAATGATTACCGAAGACGATGCTGACGCTATCGTTGCAGTAGGTATTGAATCGGTAGAAATCAGAAGCGTATTCACCTGTAAGTCAAAGACTGGTGTATGTGCAAAATGTTATGGTAAAAACATGTCTAACAACAATCCCGTTCAGATTGGTGAAGCAGTTGGTATTATCGCTGCACAGTCAATCGGTGAACCGGGTACACAGCTTACCATGCGTACCTTCCACACCGGTGGTATCGCATCTACGGGCGACATTACGCAAGGTCTTCCTAGGGTTGAAGAACTCTTCGAAGCACGTAAGCCCAAACACGCTGCAATCGTTTGTGAACACAGCGGTGAAGTTGAAATTGAAGAAAAGGATAAAATCATACACGTTATCGTTAAACCCGACGACGGTGGTAAACCCGAAGATTACGTTATTCCTTTTGGAACGGGCGTTATCGTTAAGACGGGTGACAGGGTTGAACCAGGTTCAATTCTTACCAACGGTTCAGTATATCCGCAAGATATCTTAAAGACCAAGGGTATCAAGGGCGTTCAAGACTATATCCTTAAAGAAATTCAAAGCGTTTACCGTTCACAAGGCGTTGACATTAACGATAAGCACGTTGAAATTATCGTTCGTCAAATGATGAAGAAAGTTCAGGTTGAAAACCCAGGCGGAACGGATATTCTTCCCGGTGAAAAACTTGACGTTCATAGGTTTGAAGAAGAAACCATTAACGCTCTTGAAAACGGACTTACGCCACCGCAAGGTAAGAGAATCTTGCTCGGTATCACCAAGGCAGCGCTTGCAAAAGAAAGCTTCTTGTCAGCAGCGTCATTCCAAGAAACCGCAAGAGTTCTTACCGAAGCCGCAATCAAGAACAAAGTTGACCCACTTGTCGGTCTTAAAGAAAACGTTATTATCGGTAAACTTATCCCCGCAGGTACGGGTATTAGGGACTATAAGAACGTTTCACCACAAACGGTTATCCAAAGGTCAACGGAAGTTGTCGAATAAAGCGATTTAGGTCAAAAAAAGGTTTATTTCCTATACATTTTGTTTGACTAAAAACGTAATATTTGGTAAAATTATTATCTGGCGGGTAAGTTTACCCGCCGATTAAACACGTTTCTAAAACGGAAGTTTCCGAATCCGTTTTCTGAATATCCGAAAAAAATAAGGAGGTGCGATATGCCTACAATTCAACAGTTAATCAGACAAGGCAGAGAAAAAGCAACTTACAAGTCAAAATCACCAGCATTAGACGAATGTCCCCAAAAGCGTGGCGTATGCTTGTCAGTTACCACAACTACTCCGAAGAAGCCTAACTCAGCTCTTCGTAAAATTGCCCGTGTGCGTTTGACCAACAAAGCAGAAGGTATCGTTTACATCCCCGGTGAAGGTCACAACCTTCAAGAACACAGCTCTGTTCTTATCCGTGGTGGTAGGGTTAAAGACTTACCTGGTGTAAGATATCACATTATTCGTGGCGCTCTTGATACCGCAGGCGTTGCAAAACGTCGTCAAGCTAGGTCAAAATACGGCGCTAAGAGACCTAAATAAGTTTAATTAAAACAGTAGAACTTAAACTTAAACAACAAAAGACACCTACTTATAATCGGAATATTCGGAAAATTAACCCGATTTGGTAGGCAGTATGTCGAAAGACAGAAGGTTCGCTACCTATATTTAGGCAAGCGATAGCTGTACTAAAACAAGGGTTTACCCTTAAAGAGCACTAAATTTAAGTGCAAAAAATTTAAAGGAGGATTTAATTATGCCAAGAAGAGGCAATATTGCAAAAAGAGACGTTTTGCCCGATCCCGTGTATAGCGATAAGGTTGTAACCAAACTTATCAACCAAGTTATGCTCGATGGTAAAAAGGGTATTGCGCAAGGCATTGTTTACGAAGCGTTTACATCCGCTGCTGAAAAAGTCGGCGCTGATGCAAAAGAAATGTTCGTTCAAGCGCTCAACAACATCATGCCTATGGTAGAAGTAAAAGCAAGGAGAGTCGGTGGTGCAAACTATCAAGTTCCTATCGAAATCCGCGCTGAAAGAAGACAGACGCTTGCAATCAGATGGTTGGTTGCCGCAGCAAGAAAGAGAGGCGAAAGAGAAATGGCTGCTCGTCTTGCAGGTGAACTTGTTGACGCTTTCAACAACACCGGTAGCGCTGTTAAGAAGAAAGAAGATACTCACAGAATGGCGGAAGCAAACAAGGCATTCGCACATTTCAGATTTTAATTTGGGAGATACAACATTATGCCGAGAGATTTTGATTTAGGTGTAACTAGAAATATAGGTATAATGGCGCACATCGACGCTGGTAAAACCACTACTACCGAACGTATTTTGTTCTATACCGGTAAAACCCATAAGTTAGGCGAAACCCACGAAGGTGGCGCTACTATGGACTGGATGGTTCAGGAACAGGAACGTGGTATTACCATTACGTCTGCTGCGACCACTTGCTATTGGAAAGGACACCGTATTAACATTATTGATACCCCCGGACACGTTGACTTCACCGTAGAAGTTGAAAGGTCACTCCGTGTTCTTGACGGCGCCGTTGCAACTTTCTGTGCAAAGGGCGGTGTTGAACCCCAAAGTGAAACGGTTTGGAGACAAGCAGATAAGTATAAAGTCCCCAGAATAGCATACGTTAACAAGATGGATATTAACGGCGCTAACTATGATAACGCTATTAATATGATGAAAGAAAGACTTCACACGAACGCTCTTCCTATCATTCTTCCCATCGGTAAAGAAGATACTTTCAAAGGTATCGTTGACGTTATTACAAGAAAAGCATATATCTATCTTGACGATTTAGGTAAAGAAATCGACGTTACCGACGTTCCCGCAGACATGCAAGATAAAGTTGAAGAATGCAGAGCGCAGGTAGTTGAAATCGCTGCTGAAATGGACGACGCTTTAATGGAAAAATATTTCGAAGAAGGCGACCTTCCCGTTGAAGATATTAAGAAAGGCTTGCGTGCTGCAACGCTCGCTATGAAAGTAACGCCTGTTCTTTGCGGTTCTTCTTACAGAAACAAAGGTGTTCAAAACCTTCTTGACGCCGTTGTTGATTATCTCCCTAGTCCTTTGGACGTAGGTGCTGTAAGCGGTCTTAATACGAAAGGCGAAGAAACTACAAGAGAACCAGGTGACGACCAACCGTTCAGTGGTCTTGCATTTAAGATTATGACCGACCCGTTTGTTGGTAAACTTGCTTTCTTCCGTGCTTATTCGGGTGTATTAAAAACTGGTTCTTACGTTTACAATAGTGTAAAGGGTAAGAGAGAACGTGTAGGTCGTATTCTTCGTATGCACGCTAACCACAGAGAAGAAGTTGACGCTGTATATTCAGGTGAAATTTGCGCTATCGTTGGTTTAAAAGATACCACCACAGGTGATACCCTTTGCGATGAAAACAGTCAAATTATACTTGAACAAATGGAATTCCCAGACCCCGTTATCAACGTAGCTATTGAACCTAAGACCAAAGCTGGTCAAGAAAAAATGGGACTTGCTCTTGCAAAACTTGCAGAAGAAGACCCCACGTTCAAGGCTTATACTGACCAAGAAACCGGTCAAACCATTATCGCTGGTATGGGTGAATTACACCTTGAAATTATCGTTGACAGATTGCTCCGTGAATTTAGGGTTGAAGCAAACGTAGGTAAGCCACAAGTTTCTTATAAGGAAACTATTAGACAAGCTGTTGAAGCAGAAGGCTTATTCAAACGTCAATCTGGTGGTCACGGTCAGTACGGTCACTGTAAAATTCGTCTTGAACCACAAGAACCTGGTAAAGGATACGAATTCGTTGATGAAACCGTTGGTGGTTCAATTCCTAAGGAATTTATCCAACCTATCAACAAGGGTATCCAAGAAGCAAGTAAGAACGGTATTTTGGCAGGATACGAAGTCGTTGACTTTAAGGTAACCGTTTACGACGGTAGCTATCACGACGTTGACTCGTCAGAAATGGCGTTCAAGATTGCAGGTTCAATGGCTCTTAAAGACGGTCTTGCAAAAGCAAAGAGCGTACTCTTAGAACCGGTTATGAAAGTTGAAATCGTAACGCCCGATGATTACTTCGGTGACCTTATGGGTAACGTTACCGCACGTCGTGGTATTATCCAAGGCACTGACGACAGAAACGGCGTAAAGGTTATCGACGCTCACATTCCACTAGCAGAAATGTTCGGTTACGCAACCGACCTTCGTTCAAGAACACAAGGTCGTGGTAACTACACGATGCAATTCTCACACTATTCTGAAGTACCTAAATCGGTTGCAGAAAAGATTATGGGAAAAAAGGCGTAATTAACTGTTGACAATTTAGAATATTTATTGTAAAATAGAGTTACGTTGTAAAAATATTAAAAAAAAACAAATAAAATAAAAAAATATAATTATTGAAAATTTGGAGGAAACTATAATGGCAAAGGCTAAATTCGAAAGAAACAAACCGCACATTAACATCGGTACTATCGGCCACGTTGACCACGGCAAAACCACCCTTACCGCTGCAATCACCATGACTATGGCTGCTAAGGGTCAAGCTAAGAAAATGAAGTATGACGAAATCGATAAGGCACCGGAAGAAAAGGCAAGAGGTATTACAATTAACACCTCACACGTTGAATATGAAACTGCAAACCGTCACTATGCACACGTTGACTGCCCCGGACACGCTGACTACGTTAAGAACATGATTACCGGTGCTGCTCAAATGGACGGCGCAATCCTTGTTGTTGCTGCTACCGATGGACCCATGCCCCAGACCAGAGAACACATTCTTCTCGCTCGTCAGGTTGGCGTTCCCTATATCGTAGTATTCATGAACAAATGTGACCAACTCGACGACCCAGAACTTTTGGAACTCGTTGAAATGGAAATCAGAGAACTTCTCTCTGAATATGGCTTCCCCGGAGACGATACCCCCATCATCAAGGGTTCTGCTCTTAAAGCGCTTGAAGTTGCTCAAGCAAACGAAGGCGACGCTGTATTAAACGCACCTGAAACTCAATGCATTAAAGAACTTATGGCTGCTGTTGATAGTTATATCCCTGCTCCTGAACGTGACGATGCGAAACCCTTCCTTCTCCCTGTAGAAGACGTATTCACGATTTCTGGTCGTGGTACCGTTGCTACCGGCCGTGTAGAAAGAGGTGTTGCACACGTAAACGACCCTGCTGAAATCGTTGGTCTTTCTGAAGAATCAAGAAACACCGTTATTACCGGTCTTGAAATGTTCAGAAAACTTCTTGACGAAGCACAAGCAGGTGACAACGTTGGTGCTCTTCTCCGTGGTATCGACAAAAAGGATATCGAACGTGGACAAGTTATCGCTAAACCCGGTACTGTTAAACCCCACACCGTATTTGAAGGTCAAGTTTATATCCTTACCAAAGAAGAAGGTGGCCGTCACACCCCGTTCTTCAACAACTATCGTCCCCAGTTCTATTTCAGAACTACCGACGTTACCGGTTCAATCAAACTTCCTGAAGGCGTAGAAATGGTTATGCCTGGCGATAACATCAAAATGGACGTTGAACTCATCACCCCGATTGCTATGGAAGAAGGTCTCCGTTTCGCTATCCGTGAAGGCGGCAGAACCGTTGGTTCAGGCGTTGTTTCTAAAATCGTTAAATAATTAACTTTTAAGGAAAAACTTAATTTAAGAATAAAGGCGTAGAAAAATTCTACGCCTTTTTCATTGTGATTTTTTAGGTAATAGTTTTAAAAAAAATATTGACAGGTGGCATATAATATGTTAATATATCGTAAAGAATAGTTTACTGTTTTTTTACGGCTTTTACAGGAGAAAAGGATGAACGTACTTTTAGAGCCGCTAAAGTATTACGAACAAATTGCAAAACACGCGCACGAGCAAAATTTAAAAGAATATTTTAATTCGCTAGTCAAAAGTTCGGCAATAAACGTTGCTGAAAACAGAAAAACAGCGGCGCTGTTTAGAAAAAAAGATAAAATAGCGGAAAACACTAAAAACAAAATAAATAAACTTAAAGGTTGGCGTGTTTTTTTAATAATTTTATCCGCGCTTGGCGTGGTTGCGTTGATTTTAGGGCAAACGCTAGGTGAAGGAACGGCAATGCTAATAACGGCGCTTTCAAGCGTTGCGGTTATAGCAATTTGTTTGCTTGTAATATTTTTATCACTCAATAAAAAAATTAAAAACTTTGAAAATTTATACGCCGTCCAGCGTGAAAAAGCAGATAACGTTCGGCGTGAGGCTGAAAGGCAAATGCAACCGTTAAACGCTGCTTTTACCGAAAAAACAACTTTATCTTTAATTGAAAAAGTTATGCCCGGATTAAAATTTCAAGACGATTTTTCTTTTGAACTTTTTGATGATTTTAATCGGAATTACGCTTTTATTAACGATATTGACAAAAACCGTTCTGTGTTTAACACCGTATCGGGAAGATATAATGAAAACCCCTTCGTTTTTTATCGTTATATAAATCATTATATGGGAACTAAAACCTATTTTGGGACTAAAGTTATATCTTGGCGGGCAACCGTGCGCGGTAGCGACGGCAAAAGAAGAACGGTAACAAAAACACAAACTTTGCACGCGTCGGTAATTAAACCGTATCCGTTGTATACTTGCGCTACGGCGTTAAATTACGGAAATCAAACTGCGCCTGACTTGAATTTCTCAAGAAAAGGTAACCACGCTGAAGACTGGAGCGAAAGCAAATTAGAACGCAAAATAAAGTCTGGCGCTAAAAAAATAGACGATATGGCTGAACAGGCTGTAATTGACGGTAAAGATTTTACCGAGATGGCAAATAGTGAATTTGACGTTCTATTTAATGCGCTTGACCGAACCCACGAAGTTCAATTTAGGGTAATGTTTTCACCGCTCGCACAGGTGAATATGGTTAAACTTATGCGCTCTAATACGGGGTATGGTGATGATTTTTCATTTATAAAACGCGGTAAACATAACTACATAATAAGCGAACACGCGCAAAAATGGAATATGGATACTTCACCTGCAAACTATTACTCTTATGACGTTGACATTGCAGAAAAGAATTTTATATCGTTTAACAATGAATATTTCAAATCGGTATATTTTGATTTAGCGCCACTTTTATCAATTCCCGCATATCATGAAAAACCGAGTTTAACGTTTGAACCTATAAATTATAATGAGCGCAATTATTCCGATTACGAGTATGAAGTAATGGCAAACGCTATCGGCGCGCGGTTCTTTGCTCATCCAAAGTCACGCACCGAAGTTATATTAAAAGCAAAACATATATCGTCAATAAATGGAACTGACGTTGTGGAAATAGGCGCTTATTCTTTCACCGAAGCAAATAGGGTTGATTTTATTCCCGTATTCGGTGGTGACGGGCGTATGCATAACGTTCCCGTTCCGTGGATAGAGTATATTCCCGTTTATAATTCAACGTTTATCGTTATTAAAAGAATGGGGATGGATTCGCAACAGTTTGAAAACAAAACTAAAGGGTTAAGCGATTTATTCGATACGCCTTCTGCGTTTTATCACGGACTATTTGCAAAAATATTAGGCAATAATGACGCTTCTATCTTTGAAAGCGCTTTAGAAAAAATAAAATAACACGAAAGGAGAAAAATATGTCAGAACAATTAAACGAAACTTTAGTAAACCCAAATGGTAACGATGCAAATGTAATCAATCAAAAACTTAAAGTAAAAGTTGGTATAGGCTCAACTATATTTCAAATCGCGCTTTGGGTTTTAGGTATTATCCCCGGCTTAATTTTTCAGTATAAAAAGGTTAAAGCGGATAACTATTTGCAACAATTACAACAAAAAATTCAAAAGAACGCGTCACAAATTGATAATTATATGGAACAACGCGTTATGGTTCTTCAAAACTGCGCAGGGCTTGTAGAAAAGGCTATCGACCTTGATAAAAGCACTTTTGAAAATATTGCAAAATTCCGTAGCGGAACGGCAGAACAGAAAGAAGAAACTAGAAATCAAGTTGCAAGCCAAGTTGAAGATTTATCAAGGAACATTAACCTTGCAGTTGAAAACTATCCCGACTTAAAAGCGCATCAAACAATTAAAGACGCAATGCGCCAAAACTATCAACTTCAACTTGATATAACCGCGGCGCGTGAACTTTATAACGATTCCGTAAACGACTGGAACAGCGCAATATTCTCTTGGCCAACCAAGATGATAGTTGCTGCAAAACACGGCTTTACCACAAAAATTCCTTTCTCTATTTCTACTGAAATGAAAGAAAAGGCAAGGGGAACGTTCTTTTAATAATAGAAAGTAGATTATGGCGGTAGCCGTTAGGGGTAATTCACTTAAAAGCATAGTTGCTTTTATTTATTAAGATTATATATAGTCGTGATATAATAAGATAAAAAAGGATTAAAGTGTTAAATGAAAAAAAAGTTTTTATTTATAATAATGGCTTTGTTGCTTATTATTAACGTAATTGCACTCGGCGGATGTGATATTCTTGGCTCATTTGACGATGATGATGACG
>JAGASB010000148.1 GCA_017621955.1 Clostridia bacterium
CTTGCAAAAGAATTAGATATGGCGCCAATACAAGTAATAGAGAAATATTGTGAGGTTTACGTGGGCGAATCATCTCGTATTCCTATCGTAAGACTGGTTCCTGTTGGACCGTATCAAATCTGTCCTCTCCTTAAAGGGAATAGATGCTCGGTACATAATGCTAAACCAACGGTATGTGCTATATTCCCAATTGGCAGAGCCTTTTCACTTCCTGTTGAAGAAGCTGGAAACGCAAAGTTCTCGGGGAAAGATATTCAATACATTTTACAGCCGATTACTTGTGGGGATAAACGCAAGGAACATACGGTAAGAGAGTGGCTCTCGGATTTTAATATTCCAGTAGATGACCAGTTCTTTGTTGATTGGCAGACAAGTGTATGTAGGATAGGCGCATGTATACGAGAAATTGAAAAGACGTTTCCGAAATCAGTTATGGGACAAATTTTCAATCTTATTTTTGCAAGCGCTTACGTGAATTATATAACGACGCAAGACTTTAAAGAGCAGTTTGATAAAAACATTGCAAAGGTTGTCGAGTTGGTAGAAATGCTTCCTAAGAAACTTGGTGATTTTTACAAATTTATCAAGGAAAACAACGAGGGAGGAGATAATAACGATGGCTGAAGAACAACGTAACCTGTATCAGATTACAAGAAAAGACGCTCGTAATTGTTTTGTTGAAAGTTTAAGCGATGCTTTTGGGTTAGAAAAGATTCATCTAACGTTTGCAACGTATGATATTAATCGTCCTATAGGGCAACGTCAAACAAATAATATCGGTATTTATATTGCGACGGATGAATTTTTGGAACTGTGTCGTAAACTTGAGTGTGGTGAATTGAAATTCATCATGCAACAGCGACAGAAAAACAAGGATACGTCGCCGATATTTGAGAGCTTAGGCGGAACATCTTCAGATAGGCTAAAAGCGTTGGGTAAAGCCCGCGCTGATGGTAAAAGTATATCTCGAACCGTGAAACTGATAATAGGTGAGAGGTCGGATTTTCTGCTTGTGGCGGATAGTGGACCTGGAGAACAAACGAAGACTGGGTTGATTGTGCCAAAGTTTGGGAATAAGCCGGAAAATCACGTTGCAGTCAGTATGGCATATGAAACATTGAGTGAGTTGTTGCTTTTAACGAAAGTTCATTATATTGCTTGGCGAACAGCATGGTATCAATCTTGTTTTGAGGAGTTGAATAAAAACAAGTCTTCAGGTAAAAAACAAGAACAAAAAAAGAGTACTGAAATGCAAAAGTTTTTCAGTACGGATTAAAACAAGAGGGGTGGTTCACATGAATCACCCTATTTTTTTGCTTTATTAAGGAAAAATCTTGAATAATGCCATAATAGGACTTGACATTATATCGTTGTAATGATAAAATATTGTTGTGTTGTTGGAACGATAGATGAGGAGGGTAGATTATGCCTATTATAACATTACTTCACGGAACTGATCATATTATAAAAAAGCCGGAACTTTCTCTTGGAAAAGAGAACAATGATTACGGAAAAGGTTTTTATTGTACTGAAATTCCCGAGATGGCAAAAGAATGGGCTTGCAAAGAGAATAAAGACGGTTTTATGAACGCGTATAAATTTAATACGGAAGATTTGCACATTTTAAATTTACTTGATGGTAAACATAGCGTCTTAAACTGGATTGCAATTTTGCTTAAACATCGCAAATTTACATTACAAGATGCAATTGCTATAGATGCTAGAGATTATATTATTGAGCATTATTCAGTAGACACGACGGGGTATGACGTGGTAATTGGGTATCGTGCAGATGATTCCTACTTTTCGTATGCCCAGTCTTTTGTGGGAAATGCATTGCCGCTTCGTAGTCTTAATAAGGCGTTGAGACTTGGTAAGCTTGGCTCTCAAACTGTTCTTATATCCGAACGTGCATTTGAACATATTGAATTTACAGGTGCTGAAGCGGTTGATAGGGAAATATACTATCCAAGATTTTTAACTCGTGATACTACGGCAAGAAATACCTATCAGCAAGAAATTAAAAAGAGCCGTACTTATCGTGACGATATATTCGTTATGGATATTTTAAGGGAGGAGATAAAAAATGACGATCCGCGCATACAACGAATTATATCTGAATGACGCCGTTAATAATTTGGCGAATGCATTTGATTATGCTATCAACGTGTGTGGGCAAGAACCAAACTGGTTTGCTAAATTATTTGTACAGTCGGGGATGGCAACGCAGTTTGAAAGGGGAAATCCAGCGATTGTTTCAGGAAAGTCGGGAGAGGAAATCGTAAGAAGCATTCTAGGGAACGTTTATCCTAACGAAAGTTTTCCTGTGTTTACCTTTACAGAAGAACGCACGCCTGAGTATTGGGCAGGCTGGGCGCTTGCTCAGTATCAATGGGAGTCTGCGAAAAGGTTTAAGGATATCTTTACTCGTGTTCCCTTGTCGGAGATTATTGCTATGTATCCTACGTTCCACGAAATGGATATAAGCAGGTTTAACGAGTCTATGGAGCGTAGATATTCTGAAGTGGTAATGGAAACAAAGTTACGTAAGATACGTGAAAGTAGGCAATTGTCGCAAGCAGAATTGTCAAAACTCTCTGGCGTGGCGTTGCGTTCAATTCAGTTATATGAGCAGAAAGTGAACGATATCGATAAAGCGCAAGCACAGACACTTTACAAACTCGCTCGAACGCTTGGATGCAATGTTGAGGATTTATTGGAAAATCCTGAAACACTTTGATTTTATACTAAAACAATTTTGATTATAAAAGGAATGCAATGAGAACTAACGATAAAAATGAATTACTTAAAAACCTAGATAAATTAAAAATAACACTGAATGGTGCCATTAAAATTAGGAGAAATTTGGGTGTTAATTCGTTAAATGCTGTAGAATGGTGTAAAACTCAAATTATGAGTAAAAATTCTACGGTTCGAAGGGAAGGGAAAAACTATTACGTTAAGGCAAACGGCTATGAAATAACCATAAATGCAAGCTCTTTTACCATAATTACGGCGCACACATTATAAAGATTTTTGAAAAGATACGAAACATACACAAAAAATATACAAAACTTACACAAAAAAGAGATTTAACGGGAATTTACGATATGTTAAAATGATATCGTGAAAAAATTGTAATCAAACGAAAGCACTGCTTAGGTAAATCATCCTAAACGGTGTTTTTTGTTTAGTAAAAAAGGAGGCATTATGAACAGAAAAAAGAAAAAGCAATTAGAACAAGAAAAACTTGACAGAGATTTTGGTTATGACGGTTATTATAATGACATTGAACCGGAAGATATTAACGAGCAGTCAACTGAAAAGAAAGATAATAGTTCAACAACAATTAAAGTAAGCGCTTTAATATTCGGTGCAGTTCTTATAATTTCTTTTATAGTTGTTTTAATGGTTGCATTTTAAGGAGGTAGTATGTTTAGAGAAAATTTTAAAAAAATCCCAGAGCCATTACAAAAGGAAATCTTAAAGAGAATAGGTTATACAGCGCTTGTTATTGTAGTTTCGCTTGTTTTGATTTTAACAACGAAGGATTGGATACTATGTGTTCCATGTTTGTTTATATCATTATATTTATGTATTACTGCTATAACATTATATATAAATAGTGTTAAAGGCAAGATTATCTGCATAACTGGTATATGCGTTGAAATTGAGCGTTCACGCATTAAGAAGAACGGAAAGAGTATTTCCTTGGATGTTGAAGGCAAGTGTGTTAAATTGCCGTTTAAGCGTCGAATAAAAGGTGTTCAAGAAGGCTCAATGGTTTCTGTTTATATGAATGAGAAGACGAAAGTATATAATAATCAATTTGGATTTGTTATATGTGACTACTATATTTTGGAGGTAAAAAAAGATAATTCGTAAAATTTCTTGCTAAAAGTTACGCAAATAAAACTAAAATGAATTGACTAATGTGGATTTGTATGCTATAATTTTTATATAGAGTATCAGATTTTCCTTGAGGGAAGAAATAGTTATCAGAGTTACATAGTGTCAGTAGACGTATAATGTCATACTGGCACTTTTTTTATTTTCTTTGGTTTCTACTCGCATTGCGAGCTGAAATAAATAAATTTTATGGCAGGTAGAACCTGCAAAGGAGTAATTTTATGTTTAAGGTTATTATAACCAATGCGGTCGTATCTAAAGGGTACGACAAGAACCCTGCGCTCAACTTTTCTGAAAATGGAAAAAGTGTGCGCTTCCGTATCGGCAAAGGTCTTTACGACCCAAATGCCGAGAATAACACCCGTTGGCTCAACAAGACGGTGAAGGCTTTCGACTCGGTGTGTGAGCGAATTAAGAAGATGCAACTTAAAGAAGGCTCGCGCATCAACATTACCGGCAATCTTACTTTAGACGTTTGGACTGATAACGATTCTAAAGAAGAAAAGAGCGCTGAAGCAATTATTATTACTGATATCGAGTACGCTACAAGCGGAAGTGGTACCGGGGATAAGAATGAACAAGGCGACAAAGCAGCAGGTAAGTCGGATGCTCAGAAACCGAAATCGCAAAATAAACCAGCAGACGAATATGTTTCTGAACAGTCAACGTTCGAAGGATATGAATCGTTTGGCGGTACGAATGCGTTCTTCTCAGAAGACTAATTTGCGGGTGACAATATGATACAGGCGTATATATAAACGCACAAGGGTTTTATTGATTTAATCTCTTGTGCGTTTTTTTACGCTCATATCTAAAGGTTTTTGAGGTGATTATGCGTAACAAAATTAGCAAAAAAGAACTGGCTCATGGAGCCTTTGTGTTTCTTGGTTGGATTTTATTACTATCGTTGGTAAGTAGAGTTTGGATTGTATTCTTTATTTCTCTTGCAATTACGTTATTTCTTGTAATTAAAAGCAAATTAAAGAAGAGAGAAGATAATTCAAGTTCAATATCAATTATAGAAAGTCCAGAAGCAAGATGCGAAGATGATTGGTTTGCCGTAATACTCAAACAGATTAACGAACAGGTTAAGAATGAATATCCTGATGCAAAATGGGTTTGGAGAAATCCTAATGCTCGTAAAAGTATAGAAGCAGGCGAAGAAGTAATGATTTGCTTAAACAAAGCCGCTGGATACAAGTTTGCAAAGGTGATTATAAGTGATTTAACCGTTCAAGGATTAGATTTTACGGTAAACGTAAAACAAACTGTCAGTGATGAA
>JAGASB010000149.1 GCA_017621955.1 Clostridia bacterium
CTTTGCACTTCATCGGGTATGGAAGAGACTAATTCAATACATTTTTCCATCGTTCCAAGTTCATAAAGTTTTAACGATAAAGCGTGAATAATGTCGTTTATATTGTTTGATTTAAGATCAACATTAAAATATTCACAGTACTTATTCGCCCTTAAAGACAAAAACTTATCCCAATCTAAGTCCACGGCGCAATCAAAACAATCATCAAAATTTTCAGCATCTTGAAGAAAAATTGTATTATTTTCTAATGCCTCAAAGGAATAATTTCGTTCTTTTTTCTCTTCTTGGATGTATTTTGAAGTATTAGGATAATACTTAAAAAGACTTTTGTAGGGATGAATATGAGCGCTAATACTAAAGTTATCTATGCCCATTTTTTCTATATCCGATAATAGATATTCTTTTCCGTCTATATAACAAATATCTTTTGTTTTATCCATTTTATACTCCATAGGTTAAATCATAAACTTGATAAAGGAAATTTTTATAATTTATTTTTTATTTCTTGGTCGTACCATAAATTAGGTGCAGTATTTGCTTGGTGTGCTTCTTCAAACACTCTATAAAGTTGAGCGTAGGTAATACCACGTTGAATAATCGTTTTAATTTCTTCTGTATTACAAGGAACAATTTTCATTCCATTTACGCTTCTTGCGCCGTCAGAAGAATAGTAAGGCATAAACTTTCTGCCTCTAAAATCAGCCACAACGTTTACGTGAAGGAAAGTGGTGGCGAAAATACAATATGCTTCTTCGGTGTGATTAAGTAAATAATCGCCCAAATGCCTTGACACGGGTTCCATTTCCATACGGCGTTGGTTAGTTCCACCTGCAAGTGTTGCTTCAATTAAAAGCGTGTGTGCAGGATAGTTTTCGGTCGCTTCATACTTATATGTAATATCTTCGTGTCCGCCGGCTGCGTGGGTAATAGGAAGCAAATCGGCATCCAATGATAAATTCATATATTCCAAAACTTTCCCTTGTCTGCCTGAAATTTTATACCACGCAATAGCAAGTACGTATTCAAAAATAGTGGGAACGTCAGCGTTGTTAGTGACAAGAGTTTGAATATCTTTATCATCACGATTTTCAAAGTGTGTCATTAGTTTGATAAGAATTTCGTCTGTAAATTTCTCGTCAATCATTTGATTTAAGCGAGTGTATCTTTCTCTATCCACAAAGCCTTGAATGTCATAAAGGTTGCGGACTTGGACACCATATAATTCTTCGGCTTTTTCAAATAATTGTTCTTGCTTAATATCAAAAGCAAGCCCCATATCAGCCAAATTTGTAACACTAAACAAGTTTGTTGCTTGAGTAAATGCGATACCCAATAGGGAATCTTTAACTAACGAGAAATAACAGTTTGGAATTATATCAAATTTTACAATATCATCTTTGAAAAGGACAGTGTCGCTTGTTTTGAAATAACGTTTATTTAAATCGTAATAATCATCCAACAAACTTTTTGCCTTAAATAAATGTAAAAGCCTAAAAAATTCGTTTCTAAATTCTTCATTACTTGTTGTTCTAAATAAGGCAACTCTATTAACGGTAGCAGCACCATCACGCTTAACAACCGACTCTAAAGATGTGTTAAACAAATATTTCTTCCAATACAAAGAAGCTTTCCCTGAAATCTTTATTACGGCTTTAAAAAGTTGGTAGGCAACACCATCTTCCGGATAGGAACGATAAACGTCCAACACTCTATAAAGTTCCGTATAGGGTATATCGTAAGAACGGCTTTTTCTATTCATACCAATTTCTTGGATGATAATATCGTCAATAACGGGTGCATTATTAAACATAGTTTTTGCAATGCGATAGTTGTCCATTTCAGATAATACGGACGTAATTGCTTCATCTATTGTGGTGCCGCCGTTTCTTATTTCACGGATATAATTTATAATCATATCCATCTTGTTGCGGTTAATTGCAAGGGGAAGAAGATATGTAAATTCTTCTTTGCTAATTTCACCAAGTTCAGCAAGCATATATGCTAAAATGGCGTAAGGGCGCACGTGTCCTTCTTCAAAAGGACAAGATAATTTTAATAATTGCTTAAAATAAATAAAGCTATCGGCGGGGATTTGCAACAAATTGTCATCTTCAAAAATCCCGCTTTGAGAAATGTCTAATAAAGCCTGTCCCGCAGAAGTTAATCTACGTTCTGCATTAATAAGTCCTAAATCAACCAATCCTGAAGTCTTTTCACGGGCATCCTTATCTTTTCTTGGAGCATCTTTATCTTCGATAAAGCCTTGTGCCTTTATAAACTCATAATAGGCAACTTGCAGAGTGTTGTTTGCACTCCAATTTTGATTTTGATATTGGGGAATATCCCAAAAATCGTTTAACAGCTTTAATTGCTGTTCTATTTTTCTATTAAATTCTACCATTCTGAAACTTGTAGTTCCAAGTGACCAACAATAACTTTTGTATGAAGGCATAGTATTTCTCCTTAATAGTTAACGATAAGGACTTCGTCCGTTTTCGACGTTCTGTCTTTTGTTTGATAGTTTGAATTTGAATAAGTGTAATTGAGATAAATAACTCTATATTTACCGATATTATTATTTATCCACTCAATAAGGATTTTATTTTCTTTACCTTTTGAGTGAATAACGTTTGATAAAGCAAATCTTATTCCACGCTCGTGTAAGTTGTCTAAATATTTTAATAGTTCTTTTTCAAGTGTTTCATTCCAACCATCTTGCTCGTTATAAGTTGCACAAGTTATAAGGTAAGGTGGGTCAACATAGACAAAGGTTTTATCGTTCCATTCTTCGTTTGGAAGTTCTCTAAAGTCATAACTTTCAAATTTATAGTCGCCACTTTTAAGCCTATCAATAAAAGAAGAAAGTTTTTCTCTCATTTTTTTATTGAAATCTCTTTATGAAGATGAACGAGCCTGCAGTGGCTATCGGTTATCTTGAGCGTTTCGCTGCCGACTATGAGCGTGAGAGCGGTCGCATGTCA
>JAGASB010000150.1 GCA_017621955.1 Clostridia bacterium
ACGTATACGTTTACAATTCAATAACAGATGCTATTAATGGTACCGTTGCTTATGCGCTTGATAATGAAACTTATCAAACACTTACAGAAGGCGATACTGCTACTGCAAACTCAGCGTCGTATTGGAAGCCAGGCGTAACTAAGGCTATTGCTGATTTACAATCTGCAAATGAACTTATAAGTGTTTCAAACGGACAATTAACGTTTAACGGTGTAACAATTGAATAACACAAACACTTAAAAACTAACGTTGGGGCTGAAAGGAATTTAGTACTTTCAGCCCCATAAAAATATTTACGAATAGGAGTAAAAATGAATACAACTAACTTAGGAATAATGATTGACTGTTCAAGAAATGCCGTGCCTAATTTAAGCGCATTAAAAAAGTTTATAGATATAACGTCAAAAATGGGATATAATTCTATACAACTTTACACGGAAGATACTTTTGAAGTGGAAAACGAGCCGTTATTTGGTTTTATGCGTGGTAGATATTCATTTGATGAGATTAAAGAAATTGACGAGTATGCAAGCAGTAAAGGTGTTGAACTAATTCCTTGTATACAAACCTTAGCGCACCTTGGCGCGATTATGCGTTGGAGTAAGTATCAAAAAATTAGGGATTGCAACGATATCTTGTTGATTGATGACGAGGGCACTTATGAACTAATAGAAAACTTTTTTATTACTATTTCTAAAACGTTTAAGAGTAGAAAGGTAAACATAGGCATGGACGAGGCGCACATGGTTGGACTTGGCGCATACCTTGATAAGCACGGTTTTAACAACCGTTTTGAGCTTTTATTAAAGCACTTAAATAGGGTTGTTCAAATAGCAGTTAAATACGGATTTAAGCCGTATATGTGGAGCGATATGTTTTTCCGCCTTGTAAATAACGGTGGATATTATGGCTCTAAAATTAAATTTAGTCAGGAAGTTTTGAGTAAAGTTCCTAAGGAAGTTACTCTTGTTTATTGGGATTATTACAGCATAGACCAAAAGCATTACGACGATATGATAGAATCGCACAAGTACTTTAATAATAACGACATCGCCTTTGCTGGTGGTGCTTGGTGTTGGGCAGGTTTTGCTCCGCATAATGAGTTTAGTATTTTGACTACTGATGCGGCTGTTAAGTCTTGTGTTAAATACGGAGTAAACGAAATTTGGATGACTCTTTGGGGAGATGACGGTGCAGAATGTTCAATTTTTGCTATGCTTCCGTCGCTCATGTATGCGGCGGACTTGGCTAATGGCGTAACCGACCTTAACGTTATAAAGACGCATTTTAAAGAAATTGTTGGGGTAGAGTTCGATGATTTTTTAAAGTTAGATTTGCCTAACCATTTAAGAGAGAAAAAGCAAGTTGTCGGAGTGCCTAGCGATATTCAATATTATTACAATTTGGTTAATACTCCGTGTAAATATATGTTTTTTGCCGACTGTTTCCAAGGCCTGTTCGATAGAACGGTAACTCAGGGCGACGGTAAAGTATATGGCGAAATAGCACAAAAACTATCTAAACACGCTGTGGGCGAGTGGGGTTATTTGTTCGATTACGAAGCTAAACTTTGTAATGCGCTTGAAATTAAATACGAACTTGGCGTTACTACTAAGAAACTGTACGACAAGAAAGATAAAAAAGCGTTAATTAATTTAGTAAACGATAGTTATATTCCTTTAATATCCCGCATAGAAGAGTTCTATGATAGTTATTCTAACCGTTGGTATAAGGAAAACAAAGCCTTTGGCTTAGAAGTTCAAGATATTCGCATAGGCGGTGTGTTGCAAAGATTAAAAACTTGTATTAAACGTTTACTTGATTTTGCTAACGGCGTTATAGAAAAGATTGACGAACTTGAAGAGTACGCAAACTGCAATATGTTTACTGATGACGATTATGCACCTGGCGCTAGGGGCGAAGTACCCGGTGAACCCATTTACTATAATTTATGGTCTAAGATTGTTTCGACAAGTGTATTATAAGGAGAATTTTATGAAAGTTAGTGCGTCCAACGGTTATTTGATTAGGAATTTCGGTGTGGAAAAATCTATAAAAATTTTATCTAACGCAGGCATTGATGCTATTGATTATGATTTAAACGCAAACGATGATATAACAGATTACAAGTTGTTTACTCAGTATTCTGACAAAGAGTTTGATGAGTATTTTTTATCTGTTAAAAATTATATGGATAATCACAATATTTTCGTCCAGCAAACTCACGCTCCTGACCAATGGTATATTACTGAGTATAACGATAAGCTTAAAATACAAGACGAATTTTCGCAAACTGCCGACGGGCGTTTTCAGTTCAATTTAAGTGAGCGTTATATAAATTTGTTGATTAAATGTATCAGGGCTACCAGCATATTAGGCTCAAAATACGTCGTGATACACCCTGCAATACTTCCAACGTACAAGTATGACAACAATAGGGAAGAGTGTAAAAAGTATAATATGGAAGTTTACAGTCGCATTATTCCGTACTTGGAAAAATACAACGTAAAAGTCGGCTTAGAAAACATGTTTGCTTGGGCGCCTAAAATTACCGAAACAAACCAATATTGTCCTACTTGTTGTAGCCGTCCAGAAGAAATTATAGACTACATTGAAACTTTAAACAGCGATAGATTTGTTGCTTGTTTAGATTTGGGACATTTAAATCTCACTTGCAAAGATACCAACGACACCGTTGACGGTGGAATTTTAAAGCTTAATAAGTATTTAGAAGCTTTACACATACACGATACCGACGGGTTTGAAGATTTACACGTTCCACCCTTTATGGGCAACATAGATTGGGTTAAGGTATGTACTGCCTTAAAACAAGTCGATTATAAAGGCGTGCTTAATTTTGAAATAGGTGGTGGATATTATAATAAGTTTGGCAAAGAAAATATTCAGTCTAGCGCAGAATATTTGTATTCAACAGGTAAATTTTTGGCTAATTTGATAGAAAAATAAAGCGTTTACGATAAAAACCAAACGCACCGCTAAAAAATCTTAGCGGTGCGTTTTTAAGTGTTGTTTATTTTGTTGGGATAAAATGTTCAAAAATTATGTTGTCGACAAAGGGGGTAAGGGCGGTGGCGGTTTTATTATCTGTAACCGTCCACGCAATAACCGCTTTGTTTTTAACTTTGCTTTTTTTAAGGGGTAGCCCTGAGTACGAATAACTTATAAAATCGGGTTTAATTAAAAAATTAAGTGGCATTTTTCTAATGATAAAATTTACAAGTTTGCTTTTGTCTTCTTGTTTAACTTCCGTGCCAAGAACGCCACGCAAAAACGTAGGCGCAAGTTTTTTTATTCGCTTTATATAAAGTGGATTAAACGATTGCAAGGCAAATTCCCCCTTATAACTTTTAAGTCTATTGACCGTTTTATCTACACAAGTTTTATCAGGTTGGTCTTTAATTTCAATTAAAAGTGGAACTTTGCCGTCAACGGCGGATAAAACTTCGTCAAAAGTCGGCACGGTAAGTTCTGAGCCTAAAAGTCGCAAAGCCTTGATTTCATCATAAGTTTTATCGGTAATTAAAGCGTCAACGCCCGTCATTCTTTTTAAGTTAATATCGTGGAAAGAAAACAGCACGCCGTCCTTTGACAAATATAGGTCAATTTCGATAGCAAAACCGTGTTTTACTGCGTTAATATATGCAGGGATAGAATTTTCAATAATATTATCGTTCCAAAGTCCACGGTGGGCGATTGGCGTTGTAAAAAGAAAGCAATCTTTATTTATCCGCATAAAACTCCTTTTATATTACTTGCAAAATTTTCAACTTTATTATATACTGTTAATAAATATTTGTCAAGATTAAATCAGAAAGGTAATATATGTCAATCAACAAAGAAAACGTAAGAAACTTTTGTATAGTGGCGCACATTGACCACGGTAAAAGCACGCTTGCCGATAGGCTTATGGAAAAAACGGGTCAGGTAAGTGAGCGTGATATGGAAGAACAGCTTCTTGACTCTATGGACTTAGAGCGTGAACGTGGTATAACCATAAAACTTACGCCCGTTAGAATGTTTTATAAAGCAAAGGACGGAAAGGAATATATTTTTAACCTTATAGATACGCCCGGTCACGTTGACTTTACTTACGAAGTTTCACGTTCATTAAAAGCGTGTGAAGGCGCAATATTAATAGTAGATGCAACGCAAGGCGTTCAAGCGCAAACGCTTGCAAACGCTTACCTTGCGATAGATAACGATTTAGAGATTATGCCCGTCATCAACAAGATGGACTTAGCATCTGCACGCCCCGACGAAGCGGCAAGGGAATTAGAAGATATTTTAGGCGTGGACGCTAGCGACGCACCGAGAATTTCTGCTAAGAGTGGACTTAACGTTGAAGATGTTTTGGAACAAATCGTTCATAAAATCCCTGCGCCCAAGGGCGATGAAAACGCACCCTTAAAAGCGCTTATATTCGATAGTTATTACGATAACTTTAAGGGCGTAATTTGTTTCGTGCGCATAATGGACGGACAAGTCAAGGTCGGCACAAAAATCAAGACGTTTATGTCGTCAAAGCAGTTTGACGTAACCGAAGTTGGCGTGTTCTCACCTAAAATGCAACCCAAAGACAGTTTGTCGGCAGGTGAAGTTGGATATATTGCAGCAAGCATAAAAAGCATTGAAGATACGGCAGTCGGTGACACTATAACCGACGTTAATAACCCTGCCAAAGAGCCACTACCCGGTTACAAAAAAGCACTGCCGATGGTGTTTTCTGGCGTATTCCCACTTGATGGCAGTAAATTTAACGACTTAAAAGACGCATTGCTTAAACTTAAACTAAACGATGCGGCACTATCCATTGAACCCGACAACTCTGCTGCGTTAGGGTTTGGATTCCGTTGTGGCTTTTTAGGACTACTTCATATGGACGTTATTCAAGAGAGAATTGAGCGTGAGTTCGACTTGCAGATTATAACGACCGCACCGTCCGTTTCATACAAAGTTTATAAGACCGACGGAACGGAAATGACGGTTGAAAACCCAACTCACTTACCGCCCGTTACCGAAATTGACTATATGGAAGAACCTGTTATTAACGCAAGTATCTTTACACCGCCCGACTACGTTGGACCTATTATGGAATTATGTCAGTATAAGCGTGGTATATATAAAGATATGGTGTATTTAGATAAAACTCGTGTTGAACTTAAATACACACTTCCACTAAACGAAATTATCTACGACTTTTTTGACCAGTTAAAGTCAAGAACTAAGGGGTACGCATCGTTCGACTACGAAGTTTCAGGCTATCAAAAAAGCGACCTTGTTAAACTTGATATGCTCTTAAACGGCGACGTTTGCGATGCGCTTTCAATAATAGTTCATAAGGACAAGGCTTATGAACGTGGTCGCCAGATTGCAGAAAAGTTAAAGGACGTTATTCCACGACAAATGTTTGAAATACCTATTCAGGCGGCGGTTGGCGGAAAGATTATCGCTCGTGAAACGGTCAAGGCGTTTAGAAAGGACGTTTTGGCAAAGTGCTACGGTGGTGACGTAACAAGAAAGAAAAAACTTCTTGAAAAACAAAAAGAAGGCAAAAAGAAAATGCGTTCTATCGGTACTGTTGAAATACCAAGCGAAGCGTTTATTTCAATACTTAAAACCGATAACGACAGGTGATTATGGCAGGACTATATTTACACGTTCCATTTTGCAAGCAAAAATGTACTTATTGCGACTTTGCGTCCTTTCCAAAGGAAATCGGCAAAGCCGAAAGCTACTTTGCTTGTCTTTATAGGGAAATTGAAGGGCGTTCAAAACAGTACCCAAAAGCGATTATCGAAACTATTTATATCGGTGGGGGAACACCGTCGGTTGTGCCGTCAAAGTTTATTGCAGGCGCAATAAGACAGATTAAAAAGTGTTTTACCGTTAAAAAAGATGCGGAAATCACTATTGAACTTAATCCCGGTACGGTTGATGAGCAAAAAATAAAAGAGTACAAGTCGGTCGGTGTAAACAGGTTTTCAATAGGGCTTCAAACGGGGTATGACGACCAACTTAAACGCTTAAACAGAATTCATACAGCAAAGGACTTTTTGCTTTGCTGCAATATGCTTAAAGGCGAAAATATCAGTGCGGATATTTTAATAGGACTGCACGACCAAACGTTAGAGCAAGTTAAAAAGACCATTGACCTTGCTATCGTTGGTGGGGTAAGTCATATTTCAGTCTATGCGCTCACTGCCGAAGTCGGTACACCTATTTATACCGATTATCTTAATGGCGAACTTCTATCGGACGATGAAGTTGCCGATATTTACGACGGTGTGGTTGAGTACTTAAAAGAAAAAGGCTTTGACCGTTATGAAGTTTCAAACTTTGCTAAAAACGGTTTGCGTTCACGCCACAATATGAACTATTGGAAGCGTGGCGAATACATAGGCGTTGGCGTTTCTGCAAGTTCGTTTATGGAAAATAGGCGCTTTACCAACACGTTTAAGATTGACGAATATATGAACGCCGTTATTTACAACAAATCGCCCGAAATTTCAAGCGACGATATCGGTTATGAAGATGCTAAGTTTGAATTTATTATGTTAGGGCTTAGAACAAGTGACGGAATTGATATAGAAAAATTCAACGCTGAGTTTAATGCAGACTTTAAAAAAGAATATAAAGACGTGCTTAATAAAAAAGCACAATTTCTTGAACTTGACGGCAACGTGTTAAAGATTAAGGAAAAATACCTATACGTTCAAAACGATATAATCTTAGCGTTTATGAAATAAAAATATTAAAAAAGATAATGCTTGGGCAAAAAACCCAAGTATTTTCTTTTTGCCTTTATAATCGCAAAATTTATTCTACAAAAAACTATTTTAAACCAAAAAAACTTACTTAAAAATATGCTTGCCGTTTGCTATCATTTTTGCACGGGGGATTTTATGACAGTATACGTTGAGTACGTTATTATAGATAACGTTGTCATAGACTATCTTTTGCTTAAAGCAACGCTTATAATCGCAAACGTTCGCTATAAACGAAAAAGGCTTTTTTTAACGGCATTACTTGGTGCTTTAATAGCGCTTATTTATCCGCTACTTGAAAGCGTGCCACTTATTATGACTGCGGTAAAAGTTCTTTCGGGCATTCTTTTAACGCTAATTGCCACTAAGTATAAAAGCGCAAGAGAATACTACATAATAACCTTACTATTTTTTCTTTTAACATTTCTTGTAGGCGGAGCGATAACGGGCGTATTTTATCTTTTTAATATTCCACAATCGTCCGAAGTTATGATAGGGATAATGATACTGCCCGTGTACGCAGTAGTGCGTGTAGTTGTTGACGTATTAAAATATTTGTATCGACATAAAAACGTGGCGTGTAAAATATACACCATCGAACTTACTTGCCGTGAAAAAACGGTAACGGCACGGGGTTTTTATGATACGGGCAACGCCTTATACGATGATAATTCGCCCGTAATCGTATGTGGGAAAAGTCTTTTTTACGATATTTTAGGCGATAACTTGTTAAGCGTTAAACTAAGAAAAATATCGGTCAGTACGGTGAGTGGTAAAACTGAAAATTATGCCTTTAAATTAGATAGTTTAAAGATATATATTTTAGATAAACCGAATATATATAATAACGTAACGCTTTTAGTGTCGGCTGAGTCGTTGGGCGATGGTTACGACGTGATTTTGCACCCTGATTTAATGGAGGAAAACGTTGATGGAAATAATGCAAAGGCTAAAAAAGTTTCTTAAAATTTTTTGTTTAAGTGATAACCTTATCCGTTTTATCGGTGGGGGAGAAGTTCTTCCGCAACCTTTTAGTTCTGTGGAAGAAGCCGATATGCTAAGCCGTCTTGCAGACGGTGAATCGGGCATTAGGGATAAGCTTATAGAACACAACTTGCGCCTAGTGGTCTACATTGCACGCCGTTTTGAAAACACGGGCGTTGACCTTGACGACCTTGTGTCCGTTGGCACGATAGGTTTAATTAAAGCGGTTAATTCTTTTAATGCGGACAAGAATATTAAACTTGCCACATACGCATCACGCTGTATAGAAAACGAAATTTTAATGCACTTACGTCGTACGGTAAAATTAAAGAGTGAAGTGTCTTTTGACGAGCCGTTAAACACCGATTGGGAAGGTAACGAACTTATGTTATCCGACGTTATGGGTACCGACGGCGACGTTGTGTATAAAAAAATAGAAAATGGTGTCGAAACCGAACTTTTAGGCGTGGCGTTGACAAGGCTAAACACACGAGAGCGTGAGATAATGGAACTTCGTTACGGTCTTAACGGAGAAGAAGAAAAGACTCAGCGTGAAGTTGCCGATATGCTTGGTATATCCCAAAGTTACATATCCCGTCTTGAAAAAAAGATAATAGTGCGGTTAAAAAAGGAGTTTTCCAAAATGGTTTTTTAAGGGGTTATAAACGTCGCGTGGCGTCGTTAACTGCCTTACGGAAAAGACTTCGATGAACAGACGTTCTATCTCACCCTTTTCCGCAGTCGAGCCTAGCCACGCTCGTTTCTAATCCCTTACTTAAATGATTATAAACATCGCAATAGTTCGTCAAACATCGTAGATACTTGATTGTGTACAGACGTACACGCACATCGTATCTACTAGTTTTCCTGCTCTTGCTCGTTTCTAACCCCTTAAAATATCACTTAAACATCGAGCCTTGTCTTGCTCGTTTCTAACCCTTTAATTTAAGTGTTTATAAACTCGGTTGGATTTAAGGGAAAAATGTAAAAATAAAGGTCTTTATTGATATTTTCAGTAAAGACTTTTTTGTTTTTTGTATAAAATTTTTTATGTGCAAAAATAATTATTAAATTTACTTGACTTTTTGTTAGGGCGGGGGGGTATACTAATCGTATAAAAAATAAGGGAAAGGTTTCCCAAAAAGGAGAAATTATGAAAAAATTAAGTTTATTAGTTTCGCTTATTCTTTGCGTAACTATCGGCGGCGTATACGCAACTTGGCTTTATGCAGACAAGAACGACGTGTACGATGAAAGCACAAACGTAGGCGTTTCAATGAGTACTGCTGTTTCTGATGGTACATACGGTGAGTTTGCAGTTACTGCAAACTTCAACATTCTCATCGAACCGTTGAAAGTTGTTGACCCTGACACAACTGAACCAAATGCAAACCACAAGGCTGCAATCTTGTTCGTTGACAGTCAAAACAATAAAGTTGACAATCCGCAACTCACGTTCACTTTCAAACCAAACGATAGTGCATCAACTGATATTAAAGCAAATGGTATTAAAGCTTGGTACTATTTAATCGACTCAACGGCAGAAGTTGAAAATGGCAAGAACTTCCAGTACGATAGCAAGGATATTTTCAAATATTCAGCTTCTATTAACAACAAAGTGGAAATTTCTAACTGGGGTACGGCAGATGCTGATGGTAAGTTCACAGTTGTGGTAGACGTTCTTCCCGTTGGCGGTACGCCTGTTATTGCGCTTACCGAAAACTTCTTGTTGGATACGCACGCAAAATATAACACCTTTAATGCAGCGCTTAAAGGAAATAGCATCGTTGTTAATATCACCGATGGTGTTACAACAACTGAAACGACTGGACAAAACTAGTTAATAATAAATTATAGCAAATATCGAAACACTGTCCTGCATTTTCGCAAGACAGTGTTTAGTGCTTTTTTTATAGAAAATGACTGATTACGATATTTACGTCTTTTTGCTATGTTTAATTGTATTTTTACTGTTAACGTCATTGTCTATAACGGTAATTACAATCATCGTTAAGCAACTTATAAAGTTAATAACGCTAGGTGCAGAAGACGAAAAAATAATAAAAGAGTATAACAAAAACAGAAATAGAAAAAAGTGGAAGAAAATATGCGAAAAGACTTTCACTGGATTTTTATGTGCCGTTTTTGTTATATTTTTTTCTTGTGCGTTTTATTTAAACGTTAGTCAAAATTCCTATCACGAAGACGTTCCAAACTTCAAAGTCGTTCAAACGGCTTCAATGGCAAAAAAGCACCCTAAAAACGTATATCTATATACAAATAACTTAAATAATCAAATTGACACTTTCGACTTGATTTTCGTTTACAAGTTGCCAAGTGAAGACAGCCTAAAACTATACGACGTAGTAGTTTATGAAGTTGATGGCATACTTTTAGTGCACCGTATTGTTAAAATTGAAGAACGCAATGCAACCCACCCCGAAGAGCGGTGGTTTATGTGTCAAGGTGATGCGGTAGAAAGTCCTGATAGATTCCCCGTTAAATATTCTCAAATGCGTGGAATTTACCGTGGTGAAAACGTTCCGTTTATCGGTAGTTTTATTATGTTTATGCAATCCCCAGCAGGCTGGTTGTGCTTGTTGCTTATCATAGTTGCGATAATAAGTCTACCTATAATCGAAAAGAAACTTGAAAAAGTTAAATACGATAGGCTAACTGCTATCGGTTTCTTTGCTCAACTTGCTATTACCGAAGCCGAACAAAACGTTTCTGTATTTGATAAGTTTAACAAAGATTATACAAGATTGTCCTTTACTGAACTTTTGGATAGAGCGCCAAGCGTTATGCGTGAAAGGTACGATAGCATTGTAGAACTTGTTAGTCGTATAGACGGCGTAAGGCTTATATCAAGTTTTAAAAACCGCACGTTCAAAAAGGGCAATACGCCTATAATCCGCTTTGCAATGCGCGGTAAAACCTTAAACGCTTATTTAGGGCTTAATCCTATCGATTATGCTAATAGCAAGTACATATTTACCGACGTTTCTTCGGTTAAAAAGTATGCTAATTATCCTATGCGTGTTAAGGTTACTTCTGATAGACAAGCACGTTGGACGAACGAACTTTTAGAAGACATTGTCAAGAAAAACAGTCTTAAAGTTAAACAACCTATCTTGGTTGCTGAGCAGGCGGTTTCACCGTTTGAACATTTGAAAGGCAAAAAGAATAGCCTTACGTTTAAGAAAAAACTTAAAAAGTATGCGATAGCAAAAGATAGGTTTAACAGTATTTTAGAAACTCTATTATCGGTTGACGGCGTTCGCTCGATAGAAAGCGTTGGTGGCATAACGTATAAAAAAGGCAATACGCCTATCGTTCGCTTTACTATTCGTGGTAAGACCTTAAACGCTTATTTAGGGCTTAATCCTATCGATTATGCGAATAGCAAGTACATATTTACTGACGTATCTAACGTCAAAAAGTATGCTAATTATCCTATGCGTGTTAAGGTTACTTCTGATAGACAGGTGCGCTGGACAAAAGAACTCATTGCTCTTATCTTGAAAGGGGTGGGCGTATGAAGTTAAAGCACCTTTCTAAAATATTTATATTGTTAATTATAGCCGTTGTTTTCGTTGTCCCCACCGTCTACGCAAGTTGGACGTTTGCAGGCGACTTTATGGCAAGCGTTGATACTAACCTTAATTTATCTATTAAGGAATTTGAATTTGCGCCCGAAGAAGTTTTGCCAGACGAAGACCAAAATCAGTTTAAGCAAAACCATATGTATCTAATAGAAAACATACTCAATCACGTTCAGTACGGTATTAACTCTTACGATAAAATGGTTATACACGATTACCTTGAAGACTATGGTGCGGTATACGGTGCGCAGAACGTTTCGGGTGGTAACTTAAAGCACATTCTCGCTGCGGAAAGTTCAGTTGCTGGTGGTGTACAGTTTGCTATGAAAAGAATTAGCGATACTGAATATCACACGTTTACCTTTGCTCAATCGGAATTAAACAACACAACCCAAGGCAATTATCTTGAAGTTTATAAAACTGTTATGGTGTATAGTGCAGATGCTAACGGCAAAGTTTGTTGGCACGCACCGCTAGGTTATAAAGGTCGGGCAAAAGCGGCTTGGTGTGAAACTGATAAAAAGGACGTTTATTCAATAGACGTAAATTCTTGGGAAAAAACATTATAAAAGCCTATTAAAATTCCACTTGTAAAAAGGTGGAATTTTTTTGTATAAAAAAACTTATCTAGCACATACTCTATCTATCCCTTAAAAAGTGTACATAGGAGGGATATATGAGTAATAAAGTGGTTATATGCGGGGTCAATACTTCGACCTTGCCTCACGTTACCGAAAAACAATCAAACGAACTGCTTACACGCATTAAACTTGGTGATGAAAGCGCAAGGGACGAGTTTATTGTAGCAAATATGCGGCTTGTATTATCGGTTATAAAGCGTTTTTGGACTAAAAGCAGAAGTTCTGACGACGTTTTTCAAGCGGGGTGCATAGGATTAATTAAAGCCATAGATAATTTTGACTTATCTTTTGGCGTAAAGTTTTCCACCTACGCCGTACCGATGATTATGGGTGAGATTAAAAGGCTTTTGCGCGACGGTAATTCCATGCGCGTGCCAAGAAGTATTCGCGACACGGCTTACCAAGTCTTAAAAACTCGTGGAGAAATTGAAAAGCGTGATGAAGAAGCCACCCTTGAAAAAATCGCCCAAGAGATGAATTCAACTATGAAAGAAGTCGTTTACGCTCTTGACGCAATTTCGGATACCGTTTCGCTTTACGACCCCGTTTACAATAAAGCGGGCGATACGCTTCTTTTGATGGACCAACTTGGCGACGAAAAATGCACGGACGAAAATTGGACTGAAAAGGTCGCCATAGACAACGCTATGAACACGCTTAACGAACGTGAACGCAAGATTATTTATTTAAGATATTTTGAGGGTAAAACCCAAACGGAAATCAGTCAAGAAGTGGGGATAAGTCAAGCACAGGTTTCACGCTTAGAAAAAACGGCACTATCTTCCATTAAACACGGAATAAGGGTATAACTTAATGCACAACGCCTTTAACTAGGGCGTTGTGTTTTTATGTGCTACAATTTGGGACTTGCCGTATTCATAAACTTTGATATAACTTTCATATTATAGTATTATGGAACTGACGTATAATGAACTTGCAAAAAGGGACGTAATAAATATAGCCGACGGAAGATGTTTGGGTAGAATTATAGATATAAAACTTGTGTTTCCATCGGGTAAACTTGTGGGGATATTTGTGCCAGGCAGAAGAAGTAGGGGGCTTTTTAAGTTTTTTGATAAAAGCAGTGTTTACATAGAAGAAAGTAGAATCTTAAAAATCGGTGGAGACGTTATCTTGGTCGATATGCGCTGTGGCGATAACTGTTTGCCTAGCATAAACTTAAATGCACCACCGCCACCCAAACCGCCAAAACACAACAACTGCGCACCGCCTTGTCCACCACCTTGTCCACCCCAACAGTGCCACGGTATAGACCTATCGTCTATTTGCGATAAGAACGGTAGAATTGACCTTGATGATTATTGATATAAGCAACATTTAAACTGTAATTAGTTGTTTTTTGTTGCAAATAGAAAAAGTGAAAAATTTTTTTCCAAAAAATTCAAATTATTTTTAAAAACCCCCTTGAAAAATCTGCCGTTATGGTTTATAATGGTTGCAACCGAAGTGATGAATCGGTTTATCGATAAGAAATTTTAAGGGGGACTAATTATTATGGGTCAAATTTTATCGGAAAATATCAGGAATATTGCTATTGTCGGTCATAGCGGTGCGGGTAAAACTTCGCTTGCGGAAGCGATTTTATTTAACGGCAAAAGCATTGATAGGTTGGGGCGCACTGCGGACAAGAATACCGTTATGGACTATGACGAACAGGAACTAGCAAGGGGTATTTCTATTTCACTTGCTTGCGCTAATACTTATTGGAGAGACGTAAAAATCAACGTTGTTGACGTTCCTGGTTTTTACGATTTTGAAGGTGAGTTTGAACAGGCAATGCGTGCAGTCGGTGCTGCAATTTTAGTTGCAGATGCGTCGGGCGACCTTGCTGTGGGTGCTGAAAAAGCGGTTGATTACTGCTTGCGTCGTCATATTCCGCTTATGATTTTCGTAAACGGTATAGATAAAGAAAACTCTGACTACGTTAAGACGGTCGAAGCGTTCCGTGCTAAATACGGCAAGAAAATTTCGCCGACGCATTTACCTATTATTCGTGACGGGAAAATGAAAGGTTACGTTTCGGTAATATCGGGCAAAGCGTTTGAGTTTACGCCAGGCGGAAGAAATCCCATTGACGTACCTGAAAGTATGCTTTCGGACGTTCAACTTCTTAAAGAAGGGCTTACCGAAGCCGCTGCCGAAACTTCAGAAGCGTTGCTTGATAAATACTTATCAGAAGGTGCGCTTACCAACGACGAAATTGTTGCAGGTGTAAAAAGCGGTCTTAAAGAAGGCGAAGCCATTCCTATTATGGGCGGTTCTGCTCTTCAAAATATGGGCGTTATCAACCTTATGCACGAAATAGTTGATTTGTTGCCGTCTCCGTTTGAAAGAAGACCTGTTTTAGCAACCGATGATAACGGTGAAATTCTTTCTGTCGTTTGCGACGTCGATAAACCGTTTTCTGCACAAGTGTTTAAGACGGTTGCCGACCCGTTCGTTGGAAAACTTAATATGATAAGAGTATTTACGGGTACGTTAAAGAGCGGTATGACCGTGCTTAACACCGTAACGGGCGAAAAAGAACGCATCAACTCTATTTACGTTATGAAAGGCAAAAAGCAAGAAGCGGTTTCAGAACTTGTTGCAGGGGACATCGGTGCGGTAAATAAACTTAACAACACAAACACGGGCGACACGCTTTGTGACGAAAGTTTCAAAGTTAAGTATTATGATATTCCGCTACCTAAACCCGTTATTACTATGGCAATATCTGCTGCTAAAAGCGGTGAAGAAGATAAGGTTTTCCAAGGTCTTAATCGCTTAGCAGAAGAAGATTTAACGTTCAAGGTGGAAAAGGATAAAGAAACGGGCGAAATGGTAATTCGTGGGCAAGGTGAAACCCAGCTTGAAATCCTTTGTAAAAAACTTAAAGCAAAATTCGGTTGTGAAGCCGTGCTTAGCGAACCTAAGGTTGCTTTCCGTGAAACCATTAAGGGCGTTGCCGAAGCCGAAGGCAAACACAAAAAGCAATCGGGTGGCGCAGGTCAGTTCGGTGTGGTAAACATCAAGTTTGAACCGGGTGCAGCCGATGGTGAGTTTGAGTTTGTGAACGCAATAGTCGGCGGTGCTGTTAGTAAACCGTTTGCTGTTGCTGCCGAAAAAGGACTTCGTGAAGCAATGCAAAAGGGCGTACTTGCAGGCTATCCTATGGTAGACTTAAAGTGTACGCTATTCGACGGTAAAGAACACCCCGTTGACAGTAAGGAAGTTGCGTTCGTATCTGCTGCAAAACTTGCTTACGACGATGGTATTCGCCGTGCAAAACCCACGATATTAGAACCTATTTACAGTTATAAGATTTTAGTTCCCGATAACTATACAGGCGATATTTTAGGCGATATGAATAAGCGCCGTGGTAGAATTTTAGGTATGGAAACGGTTGACGGTTTGCAAGAAATTTCAGCCGAAGCACCGCTTGTCGAAATGCTTAAATACGCAACCGATTTGCGCAGTATGACGCAAGGTAGGGGCAAGTTTACCGCAGAGTTTTTAAGGTATGAAGACGTTCCGTTCTCTGCGCAAGAAAAGATAATAGCGGACGCAAAAAAATAAAACGGTTATGCTTTTAGCATAAAGGAGAATTGAAATGATATTAACGATATGCCCGAATCCAAGTATTGACTGCACGATTGAACTTGACAGTTTGAACGTGGGTAAACTTAATAGGGTTGACAACAAGGTGGAAACCTATTCGGGCAAAGCGTTAAACGTAGCGGTCGGCGTTGCAAGACTTAAAGAAAAGAGTTTTGCAACCGGCTTTATGTTTGACGCACACGCAAGGCTTTTTGAACACGTTCTTGATAAAGAAGGCGTTGAGCATAAGTTCGTTTACAATAAAGGAAACGCAAGAACTAACTATAAAATTATAGACAAACGCTCAATGCTAACTGAAATTAACGACAAGGGCGAAGCCGTAACAAAAGAGAAACAGCAAGAACTTATAGACACGGTCAAAGACCTTGCACCAAATTACGACATTGCCGTTATGAGCGGAAGTTTGCCAAAGGGTGTTGCGCCCGAATTTTACGCACAAGTGTTGTCGGTTATCCCTGAAAACGTTAAAGTTATCGTGGATACCGAAAAGGCGAATATGTTATCTGCAATCGGCAGTCGTGAAATTTTTATGGTTAAGCCTAATCTTCGTGAACTTGAAGACTTTACGGGTAAAATCGTAAGGGATTTACACGATATGGTAAACGCATCTAAAAAATATCTAAACAAAGGTGTTAAGTACGTTTTAGTGTCGCTTGGCGCAGAAGGTGCAGTGTTGACGGACGGAACGGAAAGTTTCTTTTGCAAAAGCGCATCGGTTGCAGTCAACTCAACAGTTGGTGCAGGTGACAGTATGGTAAGCGCCGTCTGCGTGGGCATAGAAAAGGGCGTGCCTATGCAAGAAATTTTGCGTATGGCAGCAGCCGCAGGCACCGCAGCCGTTACTACTAGTGGAACAAATCTTTTCTATTACGATAAGTATAAAGAAATTTATTCAAAAATTCACTCAGAAAAGATATATTAAACGTCATAAAATACATAAAAGTATAAACAGTGTGCTTTTACGCACACTGTTTTTGTATGATTAAAAACACGGTTAAAAAGTTTTTAAATACTTTATCACATAACCGCCTAACTACTATTGCGGGGGCGTGGGTGTACTATTTTTTAACGTCGGTTATACCTTTGGCGTTCTTGCTTATAACTGCGTTTGGGGTGTTTGGCGTAAACATATCGACCGAAGTTGTGTCAAGGCTTCCAGAAGAATTTCGCCCAGCAGGTGAAGTCATTGCGTCTACTGCCGAAAATGCGTCTAACGGTGTTACGGTGTTTTTTATTATAACCGTAATCTTTTCGTGCACGACTTTGCTTAATCAAATGTCAAAGGACGGAGATTTTATTTATGGTATGAACTCAAAAATAAAACGTGGCGTTATGCGTAGAATTTTTGCGGTAGTGGCGCTTGGTGCGATGTTTATTGTTTTCCTTGGCGCAGCGTTTTTGTTCGCTTTTGGAAATATGCTTTTTGCAGGGCGCAAAGTGGACGGCGTTTTAAAATTAATAGTAACGCTACTTGTATTTTTAGTTATAATACTGTTTGCTTATATTGTGATATTACTTTTAAACAGATTTATTGCCCCTATAAGACTAAAATTTAGAGATATGGTTTTTGGCAGTTTTATATCTTTATTTATAGTGGTTATAGGAACTATCGGTCTTGCTTTATATTTAAGGTTGTTTAATAACTACAACGCTTTTTATGGAAGTCTTGCCGCAATAGTGGTGTTTTTGCTTTGGACATATATATTAATGTTAGGGCTTGTATTTGGTGTTATAGTCAATATGAAAATTTATAAAAAAAGCGCAAAATCTTTTTAATTTGCTTGACAATATCAAAATAATGAGAGTATAATAAATTTAATTTGAGGCAAAAAACTATGAAAAACACAAAACGTTACTTTTACTTTTATTTTAATAGCAAGTTTTAATATCGCGTTAGTAGTTACTATACGGATAGTTTTTGCGTTGACTTAAAGCTTTGTAGTAATTACTGCAAAGCTTTTTTTAAGTTTTAATACCTTTTAATTTAGAAAATCTTTTTTTGGAGACGGTATATGATTATAGTCGTTAAAAACCAATGCGAAAAAACTCAATTTGACAACCTTGTGGATTGGATTAAAGACTTGGGGCTTGATATTCACGTTAGCCGTGGTGAGCACTCTACGGTTTTAGGACTTGTGGGCGACACAAGTAGGGTAGATATCGACCTTATCTCTACGCTTGATATAGTAGAACAAGTTCAGCGTGTTCAAGAGCCTTATAAGAACGCTAACAGAAAATTTCACCCCGAAGATACCGAAGTTGACGTGGGCGGTCATAAGATTGGCGGACTTAACTTTCAGGTAATCGCAGGGCCGTGTTCTGTTGAAAGTGAATCGCAGATTATAGAAGTTGCAAACGCTGTAAAAGAAGCAGGCGCAACAATGCTTCGTGGCGGTGCTTTTAAGCCAAGAACATCGCCTTACGCTTTCCAAGGACTAAAAGGCACGGGTATTGAACTTTTGTTAAAGGCAAAAGCAGAAACGGGACTTCCCGTAGTAACCGAACTTTTAAGCGTAACCGACATTGACTTATTTAAGGACGTTGACGTTATTCAAATCGGTGCAAGAAATATGCAAAACTTTGAGCTTTTGAAAGAAGTGGGAAAGACGGGTAAACCTATTCTCTTAAAGCGTGGACTTGCAAACACCTTGCAAGAACTTCTTATGAGTGCAGAATACATTATGGCAGAGGGCGACAGTCAAGTAATTCTTTGCGAAAGGGGTATAAGAACTTTTGAAACGATGACGAGAAACACGCTTGACCTTTCGGCAGTTCCCGCACTTAAAGATAAAACGCACTTACCTATCGTTATTGACCCAAGTCACTCAACGGGCATTGCAAGGTACGTTGAACCTATGTCGCTTGCGGCGGTAGGAGCAGGGGCGGACGGACTTATAATCGAAGTTCACAACAATCCTAAATGTGCGCTTTGTGACGGTGCTCAGTCGTTAAACCCTGTGCAGTTCAATGAACTTATGAAAAAGATAAAAACAATGTTGCCGATAGTTGGTAAAAATTACGACGGAAAATAAATAGTATGAAAATAGGTATTGTAGGTCTTGGTTTAATCGGTGGTTCGTTGGGTCGAACCATAGTTTCGAGAACAAACCACGTCGTTTACGCATACGACCTTTCAAATAGGGCAATGCTTGACGGAAAATTGCTGTCTGCATATCATCACGAACTAAATGATGATAATATAGGGGATATTGATATTTTATTTTTATCGCTTTATCCCGAAGCGCTTGAAAGTGCGCTTAACGAATACTGTAAAAAACTTAAAAAAGGTTGTTTGGTTGCAGACTGTTGTGGTAATAAGCGTAGGGTAACAGAGCAAATGAAAGAACTTGCTAAGTTATACCCACACCTTGATTTTATAAGTACTCACCCTATGGCTGGGCGTGAGTTTTCGGGGGTAAGTCACTCTACTGCAACGCTGTTTGATAGAGCGTCAATGATACTTGTACCCGTAAAAGCCGATATAAAAAGGATTGCCGAACTTAAAGCATTTTCGCTTGAAATCGGGTTTGGCAGTGTTGTTATAACGACGGCTGAAAAGCACGATGAAATTATAGCGTACACTTCTCAACTTGCGCACCTTGTTTCAAGTTCTTATATAAAGAGCAAAACGGCATCGCAGTTTATGGGCTTTTCGGCAGGCAGTTTTAGGGATATGACAAGGGTTGCAAGGCTTTCGCCTGAAATGTGGTCTCAACTAACGGTCGATAACGCTGATTTTCTTGTCGGTGAAATTGACAGTATTATAAACAGTTTAACAGAGTACAAAACTGCACTTAAAAATAAAGATAAACAAACTATGATAAATCTTCTTGCCGATGGAAACGAAAAGAAACTTTTATCGGAAAAGATGAGAAGAACAGGCAAAAATGAAAACTAAAAAAATAAAGGTTAATGCGTCTACTTCATACGACGTTTTAATCGGTGAAAATTTAATAAGCAAAGTAGGCGAATTAATAAGTAGCGTTATATCTAAGTGCAAAATTGCCATTATTACCGACGATATAGTTGATAAACTTTATTCAAATACGGTTATTAATTCTATTGAAAGTGAAAATTTTACCGTGGTGAAATTTGTTTTTAAACACGGTGAGCAGAGTAAAAATATTCAAACGTATGCGGAAATTTTGAACTTTTTAGCGCAAAATGAACTTACAAGAACTGATGCAATCATCGCTCTTGGGGGCGGTGTTGTCGGCGATATGGCAGGTTTTGCAGCGGCAACGTATTTGCGTGGAATTAAGTACGTTCAAATCCCCACGACTCTTTTAGCACAGATAGATTCATCCGTCGGTGGTAAAACGGCAGTGGATTTACCAAGTGGAAAAAACCTTGTGGGCGCATTTAAACAGCCGTCGCTTGTTATATGCGACGTTGCTACGCTAAGTACGCTTGATGCTGAAACGTTTGTTGACGGTATGGGCGAAGTGTCAAAGTACGCCCTTTTAGATAAAAAGGTAAACGAACTTTTAGATAAAGATTATTCGTTAATTGAACTTGTGTATCTTTGTGTAGATTATAAACGCCGTATCGTTGAAGCAGATGAGTTTGAGGGTGGACTTAGAAAACTTTTGAACTTAGGGCATACCCCAGCGCACGGTATAGAAAATTTAAGCGGTTATACTATTGCTCACGGAAAAGCCGTTGCCATGGGGCTTGACATAATACTTTCATCTTCGTTAAAGCACGGTTATATCAGACAAAAAGATTATATCGATATGAAAAACAAGGTTGAAAAATGTGTGGGAAATAATATTTGTCCGTTTAGGATAGAAGATATATGCAAAGTCTCATTATCGGATAAAAAGCGCAGTGGCGACAGTATAACTTTAATTATGGTTCACGGCATTGAAGATTGTCGTCCACATAAAATAAGCGTTGAAAGTATGACGGAGTATTTAAGATGAACGTTACTCTAAACGGCGCACGAATAAGCGGAACTATTAAAGCAATACCGTCAAAATCGTACGCACATAGAATTTTAATATGCAATTTTCTTGCGGGGAACACCTTAAATACAGGTTGCGACGGCTTTACTTCAAAAGACATTGAAGCGACTAAGCGTTGCCTTGAAGCACTTTCTAATGGCGAAAACACGCTTGACTGTGGTGAATCGGGTTCAACTTTAAGATTTTTAATACCGCTTGTGTCGGCTATCGGTGGGAAGTACTGCTTGATAGGGCACGGCAGACTTATTAAGCGCCCTAACGACGAACTTTTTAACGTGCTTAAAGCACACGGTGTAACTGCAACGCAAGATGGACAAGTGGAAGTTTGTGGCAAACTTACTTCGGGCGAATATAAACTTCGTGGCGATATAAGTTCACAGTACGTTACGGGGTTAATAATGGCGCTTTCTATACTTGACGGCGACAGTACGATTGTTCTTACTACACCGTTAGCGTCCGCACCGTACGTTGATATTACTATCGAAGTGCTTAAAAATTTTGGCGTAGTGGTTGAAAAAAACAAAGACGTATTCAAAATAAAAGGCAATCAAAAATACTGTGGCGACGCTAAGGCTGAGGGAGACTGGTCGAATATGGCGTTCTTTATGGTGCTTGGGGCAGTTGCAGGCGAAGTTACAGTAAACGGTATGAACTTTAATAGCGTTCAGGGCGACAAAAAAATATTACAGGTTTTGCTTGATGCAGGCGCACGTTTAACGGTAAGCGAAAATTCGGTTACGGTAAAAAAGGGCGAATTAAACTGTTTTACGCTTGATGCTGAAAATTGCCCCGATTTAGTTCCCATAGCAAGTGTGATTGCAGCGTTTTCTAAGGGAACGACGGTTATAAAAAACGTTGAAAGACTTAAAATTAAAGAGAGTGATAGGATAGAAACTACAATTAAAATGCTCAAAGCGTTTGGGATAAACGCAGAGAGCGACGGGCATGACTTAACTATATACGGCGGTCAAGTTAAAGGGGGCGAAATATCGTCCTTTAACGACCATAGAATTGTTATGAGTTCGGCAGTTTTATCGGCAGGGGCAGACGGACGTTCTAAAATAATAGACGCTGAGGCAGTCAATAAGTCTTATCCCACTTTTTTTGAAGATTATACAAGTGTTGGAGGTATAGTCAGTGAAGTTTAACGATAAACAGACTTCGGTTTATAACGGAAATAAATTGCGTGTGGAAATTTTCGGCGCATCGCACGCTGATAAAATAGGCGTAGTCGTGGACGGTTTTCCCAAAGCAAAGGTTGACCTTAATAAACTTCAAGTCTTTATGGATAGGCGCAGGGCAAAAAATACCGCTTATTCAACAAAAAGGTTTGAGGGTGATAAGGTTATCGTTGAAAGCGGAGTAATAGACGGCGTGCTTGACGGTAAGTTTAGAGCCATTATTAAAAACTCTGAGCAAAAGAGTGTAGACTATAAAAACGTCGTTAAAACGCCAAGACCCTCGCACGCAGACTTGGTTGCGTGGACAAAGTACGGGGACGGATTCGATTACCGTGGCGGTGGCAAGTTCTCAGGGCGTATGACAGCGCCTATGTGTATAGTTGGTGGAATCTTAAAGCAAGTATTAGAGCAGAACGGCATTGAGATTAACGCATATATCAGCCAAATAGGTAAAGTTAAAGGCAAGAGTTATAACGATATTGATATGGATAAATTCAAGTTTAACTTTGAAGATGAAAACTTTCAACTTATCGACCCGTCCGTTAAAGAAGAAATGGTTAAAGAAATTGAAGACGCAAGGCTTTCGGGCGATTCGGTGGGCGGTGTTATTGAGTGCGTAATAACGGGTGTTCCCGTAGGAACAGGCGAATATATGTTCGACAGTTTGGAAAGTGTAATTTCCCACCTTGTGTTTGCCGTGCCGGCAGTTAAGGGTATAGAGTTTGGTGCAGGGTTTAATATAAGTGCTATGCACGGAAGCAAAGCAAACGACAGTTTTTATTACGATGGCGATAAGGTTAAAACTAAAACTAATAATAACGGTGGAATTAACGGTGGTATGGCAAACGGAATGCCTATAACGTTTAGGGTGGCAATAAAGCCCACGCCGTCAATTTCAATAGAGCAAGATACGGTAGATTTGACACAAAAAACTAATACGAAGTTAAAAATTGCAGGCAGACACGACGCTTGCATTACGCCAAGGGCGGTTGCAGTTATAGAAGCGGTAAGTGCAATAGCAATATTCGACAGCTTAGGAGTATAATTATGGATTTAAGTAAAATAAGAGAAAACATTGACGTAATCGATGATGAGATTGCACAACTTTACGCTAAAAGGATGAACTTAGTAAAACAAGTTTCAGAGGCAAAGAAGCAGTCGGGTAAGGCAGTCAACGACCCCGATAGAGAAAGGAATATCTTGCTTCGCGTAACCGATAAGGTTGACGAAGATGTTCAGGTTTATCTAAAAAGAGTTTTTGAAACTATGTTTGAAACAAGCAAGGCGTATCAAACAATGAACGCTGAGTACAAGTCTGAAATAGGCGAAAAGATAAAGGACGCACTTAATAAAGGTGAAATTAATTTCCCTGTTAAAGCAAAGGTGGCTTGTCAAGGAGTTGCAGGCGCATATTCGGGCATTGCAGCGGATAGGCTTTTTGAACTTGCCGACATAACTTACTTTAAGAACTTTGACGGCGTTTTCCAAGCAGTTGAAAAAGGATTTTGTAAGTACGGCGTGCTTCCCATAGAAAACAGTTCGGCAGGTAGTGTAAACCAAGTTTACGACCTTATGAAAGCACATAAATTTTATATCGTAAAAAGTTTGCGTGTTTCAATAAACCACAACTTGATTGTTAATAAAGATACTTCGATTAATGATATTAAAGAAATTTTTTCGCACGAACAAGCGCTTACGCAGTGCAAAAAATATCTTGAAAAGTTCCCGTTCGCAAAAATTACGGCTTGTCCCAATACGGCGGTTGCTGCAAAAATGCTTGTCGAAAGCGGTAGGAAAGACGCTGCTGCAATATCTTCAAGGGAATGTGCCGACCTTTACGGCTTAAAACTTTTAGAGACTAACGTTCAAGATAGCGACAACAACTACACTCGCTTTATCTTGATAGCAAAGGATATGGAATTTTATGCAGGGGCAAACAAAATAAGTATTATGACCACGCTTCCGCAAAACGCCCCAGGTAGTTTGAATAAACTTTTAGCAAAGTTTTCAAACCTTGGAATTAACCTAACCAAACTTGAATCAAGACCTATTGTGGGTTCGGGGTTTGAATTTATGTTCTACTTTGACTTTGAGTGCGATATTAAGTCAAAGGGCGTGCAAAACCTTTTGATTGAACTTGATAATTCTACCGAACAGTTTACTTTCCTTGGCGCATATAGTGAAAAAGTTTAATTATGGAAAAATTCGGTTTAATAGGAAGAACGTTAAAGCATAGTTATTCAAAAAAGATACACGCTCTTTTAGGTGATTACCCTTACGACCTTTACGAACTTGAACCACACGAGTTAAAGAGTTTTGTGTCTAGTGGTAACCTTTCGGGCTTTAACGTAACTATTCCTTATAAAAAAGATATAATGCCATACCTTGACGTAATTGATGGCGATGCTAAATTAATTGGCGCAGTGAATACCGTTGTCAAACGTGACGGAAAACTTTTCGGCTACAATACCGATTTTTTGGGTATGAAGTATATGCTTAGCCGTGCAGGAATTTCACTTTTTGACAAAAAGGTTATGATTTTAGGCACGGGTGGTACGAGTAATACTGCCGTTGCCGTTGCAAAAAGCGAAAAGGCAAAAGAGATAGTTATAGTTTCTCGCTTTGGAAGTGTAAACTATCAA
>JAGASB010000151.1 GCA_017621955.1 Clostridia bacterium
AAATACTTTTCTAATGCAGGGATTACAACTGATATAATAGTTGGATTTCCGACCGAGACGGATGAAGATTTTATAAATACACAAAAACTTATTGAAAGGGTAAAATTTTCGGATATACATCCGTTTCCGTTTAGTCCAAGAAGTGGAACGGTTGCGTTTAAGATGCAAGACTTGCCACCGCAAATTAAAAAAGCAAGGCTTAATAAACTACTTGAAATAAAGGCGAATTGTAAAGAGAACTTTGCGAAATCAATGGTAGGAAAAACGCTTGACTTTTTATTTGAAGAGTTTAAGGACGGATACTTTGAAGGGTATTCGGAAAACTATTTAAGGCTGTATTTGCCTAAATATTCAGGCGATGGAAAAATAGAAAAAGTAACGGTAATCGCACCGTTTAAGGACGGCGCACTTGCTAAAATTGAGGAGTAAAATATGAAAGACTGTTTATTTTGTAAAATTATTGCAGGCGAAATTCCTGCAACTAAAATGTATGAAGATGAAAATATGCTTATTTTTAAGGATATTGACCCTAAGGCTAAAAATCATTATCTTTGCGTACCCAAAAGCCACTTTAAGCTTTTAGCCGATATGACCGATGAGCAGAGCGAAATGCTTAAAGCGTGCTTTAAGAAAATTCCAACGCTTCAAAAAGAACTTGGCTTAGAAAACGGTTATCGTTTGGTAATTAACCAAGGTGACGATGCAGGTCAAACGGTGTTCCACTTGCATATTCATATTTTGTCTGGTCAAAAAATGGGCTGGACCCCCGCATAGCTTAAACGAAAAAGGTGCTTAAAACAAGCACCTTTTACTTTTAATAATTAATTTATCTATTAAAATCGGTATCAAATTCGATTACGGCATAGTATTTTTTGTCAAAACAGTCAAGTTTAGAACAAACGGCTGTTCTAATTTGTTCTTCCTTGCCGTGAAGATTAAAAGGCAAGACCACGTCGAATATAACGTTAGTATGCGTTCTTCCACTAACAATTCTAAAATCGTGCAGGGACAGTTGTTCATCAAAGTCTTTTATAACCTTAATAATTTGGGTTTTAAGAGTTTCAGTTTCGGGGTCGTTAAGGTTTACGGGGTCAAGGTGACAAACCAATAAAACGTTCATTTCTTTATAAATTTCACGTTCAATATTATCGGTAAGGTCGTGCGAAAGCATAATATCGACAGCCGAATCAACTTCAATATGCACGGAAGCAAAAGTTTTAGTCGGTCCGTAAGAGTGAACTATTAAATCGTGAATATCAAGCACTTGTTCATAAGTTTTAAGTTTAGTTTCAAGTTTAGAAACTAAATCTTTGTCGGGCGGAGTACCGATTAGTGGATTTATCGTTTCTTTTATAAGGTTTATTGCCGAATAGATAACTAAAAGTGAGACGGCGATACCCAAATATCCGTCAAGCGAAAGTCCCGTAACCATAGCAACGATTGCGCAGATAAGCACTACTGACGTTGAAATAACGTCGTTTCTGCTATCAGTACACATTGCTTTTAATGAATCGGAATTGATTGATTTACCTAATCCGTTAAAGATAATAGCAAGTATAAATTTAACAGTGATAGATGCGCCTAAAATTATGCACGTTATAATGGAAAAGTCGGTTGGGCTTGCATTTAGAATTTTATCAAGTCCTGCACGCCCTGTTTCAATACCGATAAAAAAGATTACGCAAGCGATTATTAACGACGTAATGTACTCAATGCGTTCGTGCCCAAAAGGGTGTTCCTTATCGGCGGGGCGACCAGACATCTTAAATCCAACTGCTGTTATTATAGAAGTCATAAAGTCGGAAAGATTGTTTATGGCATCGGCAATAACTGCAATACTTCCCGATAAAATTCCTGCCAAAAGTTTGATGGCGAAAAGAAAGGCGTTTGCAATTATCCCTAAAATGCCTGCCGCAACGCCGTAAGATGCCCTTACGATAGGGTTGTCAGTGTCCTTATAGTTTTTAATAAATAATTTTTTGAAAATATTAGTCATAGACATAATTTTAACACACTATTAGTAAAAAATCAACAAAAAATTAAACGCACCCACTTTTTAGTGAGTGCGTCATTGTGTTTTATGGTATTAGTAGTTAATAACACGAAGCATAAAGTAAGCTTGTGGGTGGTCGCAAACGGGGCATTTAACGGGCGCTTCAACAGCGTCGTGAATATGACCGCAGTTACGGCAAATCCAAACGGTTTTTTCGTTCTTTTTGAAAACTGTGCCGTCTTCAATGTTTTTAAGAAGTGCACGATATCTTTCTTCGTGTTCCTTTTCAATCTTAGCAACGCCAGCAAAAAGTCTTGCAATATCGTCAAAACCTTCTTCTTTTGCTTCCTTTTCCATACGAGCATACATATCGGTCCATTCGTAATTTTCACCGCCGGCAGCGTCTTTCAAGTTTTCGATAGTTGAGGGCATACCGTCGTGCAAAAGTTTGAACCAAATTTTTGCGTGTTCTTTTTCATTATCAGCAGTTTCTAAAAAGAAAGCGGCAATTTGTTCAAAGCCGTCTTTTTTAGCCTTTGAAGCGTAATAAGTGTATTTGTTGCGTGCTTGGCTTTCACCAGCAAATGCTTCCCATAAGTTTTTTTCAGTTTTCGTTCCCTTTAAATTCATAATAATATCTCCTTTATAATGTTGATATAATTATATACTGTTTTCCAAATTTTGTCAATACGGATTTTGAAGTTTTTTGGCAAAATAAAAAGAATTTAAAACTCTTTTCTTCCCAACAAATAATCGGCAGATACGTCTAAAATCTCACAAATTTTGTTGAACGTATCTAACGACGGCAAGGCTTTGCCGTGTTTATACATTGACATTGTTGCCTTTGTTATTCCAAGTGCTTTTGATAGTTCTGCATAATTTAGTGGCGAAGTTTTAACTGCTTCAATTAAATTTTTACTAAAAGTCAACTGTAAGTTCATACTATTAGTTTAATACTATCTAACTATTTTTGCTTGACAGTTAGACATAATCTAACTATAATATAGTATATACAATAAAACAAGGAGTAATTCAATGAAAAGAAAACTAATTAAGATTTTAACTTTATGTATGGTCGTGTGTTTATCTCTATGTGTATTTGCTGCGTGTAGTTGTGCAAAAGGCGAAGATGAAAATTCTATAAATTATAGTGAAGGTTTAGATTTTGTTTTAAACGAAGAACAAAGTGGCTATATATTAACAGGTGTTGGTATTTGCAATGATAGAAAAATAGTTATACCAAATGAGTATAATGGTAAACCCGTTGTTGCTATTGGAGAAAAAGCATTTTATCAAGATTCGTATATTAAAGTCGTAGAAATTCCATCGACTGTTACGACTATTGGCACTTCTGCATTTGCTGGCTGCACCTCATTAAAAAGTATAACAATCGGTGAGGGGGTAACTAATATTGATAGAAATGCCTTTGGAGGTTGTGAAAGTTTGACAAAGGTAAATTTTACGGGTATTATTGACCAGTGGGTGCAAATTGAATTTAATGAAAGTTATTCGAATCCATTAGTATATGCGAAAAAATTGTATATGAAAAACAAATTGGTGACGGACGTTGTGTTGACAACAGCTAAGCAAATAAAAACGGCGGTTTTTTTAAACTGTCAATCGTTAAGAAGTATTTTAATACCTGACAGTGTCTTAAATGTTGAGTGTGCGTTCGGTGCTTGTGAATCTTTAATTATATACTGTGAAGCAAAAAGCAAGCCTGCGGAATGGAGTGATGATTGGAACTTAGCGTTTAGATATGCGAGTGCAAGAATATACGACGGAAGTTGTCCTGTTGTGTGGGACTGTAAAAATAATGATGTTGCGAATAATGGATATATTTATACTACAATTAATAACATAAGATATTCCTTGAAAGACGATATAGCAACTATTATAAAGCAATCAAGTGATTTGATTGGAAATATAAATATATCATCAAATATAACATATAAAAATAAAAGTTATTGCGTGTCAAGTATACAAAGTGAAGCTTTTTATGAATGCGAGCAATTAGAAAGCATAATAATCCCGTCAAGTATTAAAAGTATAGGTGATTATGTGTTTGGTGGTTCCAATTCATTAACAATATACTGCGAAGCGGAAAGCAAGCCTGACGATTGGAGTTACTATTGGAATTATTCAAGCAGACCTGTCGTTTGGGGATATAAAGGTTAGGTAAAGCATATCGTCATTCTGAGTGTAGGCAAAAGCCGAAATCGAAGAATCTAAAAAGAGATGCTTCGACAAGCTCAGCATGACGCAACTACGCTTACGTTTCGCTCAATATGACAGAAAGAATAAATAAACGGCTTTGCGAATTTTCGCAAAGCCGTTAAAGTTTTAAATTTAATTAAAATTTGATTTTTTCTGCAATGTAGTTTTTAAGTTCTGCTATCGGAAGCCTAATTTGTTCCATTGTATCACGGTCACGGATTGTAACGGCGTTATCTTCAAGCGAGTCAAAGTCAACGGTTATGCAGAATGGAGTACCGATTTCGTCTTGACGACGATAACGCTTACCGATTGAACCCGATTCGTCGTAATCGACGGGGAAAGACTTAATAAGGTCTGAATAAATTTCATCCGCCTTTTCAGAAAGTTTCTTAGAAAGTGGAAGTATTGCAGCCTTAAATGGTGCTAAGGTCGGGTGTAAACGGAGTACCGTTCTAACGTCGTTCTTTTCAGCATCCACCACTTCTTCGTCGTAAGCGTTACAAAGTACTGCAAGAACCGTTCTTTCTACGCCCAAACTTGGTTCAACAACGTAGGGGATATATCTTTCGTTAGTTTCTTGGTCAAAGTAAGAAAGGTCTTTGCCCGAAGTATTCTTATGTTGAGTAAGGTCGTAATCAGTTCTATCAGCAACGCCCCAAAGTTCGCCCCAACCGAACGGGAACAAATATTCAAAGTCGGTGGTCGCTTTTGAGTAGAAACAAAGTTCTTCGGGGTCGTGGTCACGCAGTCTTAATCTTTCTTCTTTAATACCGATAGAGAGTAGCCAATCACGGCAGAAACTTCTCCAATATTGGAACCACTCTAGATCAGTTCCAGGTTTACAGAAGAATTCAAGTTCCATTTGTTCAAATTCACGCACACGGAAAATAAAGTTACCGGGCGTAATTTCGTTACGGAACGATTTACCTATTTGAGCAATACCGAACGGAATTTTCTTTCTAGTAGTTCTTTGAACGTTTACAAAGTTAGTAAAAATACCCTGAGCCGTTTCGGGACGGAGATAAACGGTATTTTTAGCGTCTTCGGTTACGCCTTGGAAAGTTTTAAACATCAAGTTAAACTGTCTAATATCGGTAAAGTTGTGTTTTTTACAAGTAGGACAGGGGATATTGTGTTCTTCAACGAACGCTTTCATTTCAGCGTGAGAAAAAGCGTCGATAGGCTTATCAAGGGTAAAGCCCGTTTCAGCACACCAATCTTCTATAAGTTTATCTGCTCTAAAACGTTCGTGGCATTCTTTACAGTCCATCAAAGGGTCTGAAAAGCCTGCAAGGTGTCCAGACGCTACCCACGTTTGTGGGTTCATAAGTATAGCAGCGTCAAGCCCAACGTTAAGTTTGTTTTCGGTAACGAATTTTTGCCACCAAGCACGCTTAATATTGTTTTTAAGTTCAACGCCCAAAGGACCGTAGTCCCAAGTGTTTGCAAGACCG
>JAGASB010000152.1 GCA_017621955.1 Clostridia bacterium
CACTTTGCAGAGTTCTGGCAAAAAGAAGCACAAATCAAGTATTTAGACAGCGAAGCGATAAAGGCTGGCTGTATTAAAGGAACTTTTATTTATCACTATTACTGGGATAACGAAGCAATGGGTAAGCGTGGAAAGATAGACGGAGCATTGCGCTGTCAACTCATAGACGTTAGGAACATTGTTTTTGCAAACCCACAAGAAAAAGACGAACAAAAGCAAGAATGGATAATCATTGCTTCAAGGGCAACTGTTAAGAGTGTAAGAGATAAAGCACCTAAACGTTTACAAGAGTTAATTGTCCCAGATAACGAAACAAACGACTACGACGGACAAATTGACCAAGACGGAACTGAAATGCTTACAGTCTTAACAAAGTATTATCGCAAGGACGGCGAAGTTTATTTTGTTAAGGCAACAAAACAAGTTGTTTTAACCGAAGAAATGTCACTTGCGCCAGACTATGAAAAGGCTTATAAGTTCGTTGAAGAAAAGTATAAAAAATCAGAACAGCCGAAAGAAGAACCAGAAGAAACGGAAAAGGCAGACGATAAAGAAATCGACAGCACAAATCAAACGCCAGACATTCCCGAAGAAAAGAAGCCAGAGAGATACAAGGCAATTTATTTTCCTATCGTTGTTGGGAACTATGAAGAACGTGAAGGCTCTATTTATGGTATCGGTGAAGTATCTGGTTTAATCAATAACCAAAAGACCGTTAATAATATTCTGGCACTTCAAGCATACGCCACCGAAAACAACGCATTCGGTAAAATCGTTGTAAAGGGTGATGCTTTGGGTGACCAGACTATCGACAATAAGCCCGGACAAATTATCTATGACCATTCAAAGATAAATTCACAAGGTATTTACAGACTTAACGACCCACAAATGTCTGAAATGCCACTAAACGAAATTGAAACGATTATGAGTTTATCAAGAAGTGTGACTGGTTCTACCGAAGTAATGAGTGGTGAAGTCCTTGGAAGAAATATGTCGGGGCAGGCTATTGCACAATTACAAAGTCAAGCGTTATTACCTACGGAAGAAAAACGCCAAAGATTGCAAGACGTTAAGTTGAAGCAAGGCAGAATAATGGAAATGTTCTTCCGAACTCACTACGACGAAGACCGTGAGTTTACATATACAGACAGCGTTTATAATGCTGAAAAGAATAAAACGGAAGACGTTGTTAAGAGTGATACGTTTAACGCTACTAACTACACAGAAGAAATCTTTGATATTGTCGTGGAAGTGACAGCAGGAACACGTTCAAGTGTATCTGGCGATATAGCAATGCTTGACCTTGCGCTACAAACAAAGTCAATAGACTTTATAAGATATTTGAAACTTTATCCGTCTGATGCTTTAAGTGACAAGTCAAAACTTCTTGAAGAACTTGAAAACAGCCAAAAGGACGAAAACACGCAGTTAAAGGCTATAAACGCACAACAGGAAGAACAAATCAAGAAACTTGCTGGCGTGGTTGCAAAACAAGACGAAGTTGTTCAAAAGGCTATTCAGTGTATAAAGAGTTTTGAAACAATGCAACAGTTGGCAATTAAGCAAAATGCAGAGTTCTCACAGAAGATTCAAATGGCTAACAAGCACATTAAAGAACAAGACGGCGTAATTCAACAGTCGGAAACTGAAAAACAAAAACTGTTCAAGGATTCTGGCGATATGTTCAATAAACTTTGGGGATATATGTCAGAAACTGAAAGAGCGCAAGCACTTGCAGAAATGCAAGCACAAAATGTTAACAAGGCGTAAAGCCTAAAAAATATTTTATTCCCCCCGCAGGGTGGCGAAAGCCTAAAAGCAAAAGGAGATTTATGAATAATCAAATTGATTCTGCAGTAGAAACCGAAGAAACTACGGACGTGACCACTACGGACGTGGACGAGGAAGTCGTTATCGCAGAAGACGACGAGCAGGAAGTGGAGCAAGAATTTACTGACACCGATTCAGAAGAAACTGACGACGACGGAGAAAGCGAATCCGAAGAAGAAAAGACGGAAGAAAAGGACAGTAAGAAAGACAAGCCGAAACAGAGCAAAGAAAAGAACAAAGAATTTGCTGACAAAAGGCGTGC
>JAGASB010000153.1 GCA_017621955.1 Clostridia bacterium
ACCGGTGACCTCATCCTTACCAAGGATGTGCTCTACCATCTGAGCCATATCAGCACGTTACATCTCAAAACGCTTAACTATTATATAAAATAAATAGCGGTTTGTCAAACCAAAACGCCATTATAAATAAATTTTTTTAACTTTTTTGAAATTATTTTATTTTCTCAGTAATTCTATGTTAAGCAATTATCATTTTTAACCAAGTGAAAAGCGGTTCGCAACAAGCGAACCGCTTTAACATTTAATTATTCTTGTTCTGGTATTTCTTCACTCTCATCAGAGTCTTCTTCACCTTTGGGTGTTATTGCAATCTTACTTACGGTAGAATCGTCAATTCTCATAATCCTTACGCCTTGCGTATCTCTACCTATCTTGCTAATATCCGCACCGGCAACCCTAATAATCGTACCGTTGCTTGTAATTATCATAATGTCTTCATCTTCGGCAATAAGTTTAAGACTTGCAAGTTTACCCGTCTTAGTATTGAACACGCCTGCTTTTACGCCCTTACCGCCACGAGATTGCATTCTATAATCTTCAAGGTCAGAACGCTTGCCGTAACCGTTTTCAGTCATAGTAATAACTTCGCAGTTGTCTTTAATTACAGCCATATCTACGACGTAGTCGCCTTTGTTTAACGTCATACTCTTAACGCCCTGAGTATCTCTACCCATCGCACGAACATCCGATTCGTTAAACCTAATACACTTACCTTCGTGCGAAGCAATTATAATTTCATTTTCTCCGTTAGAGAGTTGAACGGAAATAAGTTCGTCGCCTTCAACTATGCTAATTGCAATCTTACCAACTTTTCTAATGTTTGCAAACTCGGTAAGCGAAGTCTTTTTGATAAGTCCGTTTTGAGTTGCCATAACGATATAGCCTTCGGTTCCGGCTTTCAACGGTATCATTGCACGAACTTTTTCATTTTCAGTAAGTTGCAACAAGTTGACGATTGCTCTGCCCCTTGCCGTTCTTTGACCTTCGGGAATCATATAGCCTTTCATACTGTAAACTTTACCCTTATCAGTAAAGAACAATATATCGTCGTGAGTTGACGTTACAAACATATTGTCAACAAAGTCTTCTTCCTTAGGTTTATGTGCTGTAACACCTTTACCGCCCCTTCTTTGCGTTCTGTATTCAGCAACGGGTACACGTTTAACGTAACCGAAGTGCGTTAAACTTATTACAACGTCTTCAACGGGAATAAGGTCTGCGTCTTCAATATTACCATAATCGTAAGAAATTTCTGTCTTTCTTGGCGAAGGATATTTTTCTTTTATTTCTTCCATATCACTTCTAATTATAGCCTTAACCCTTGCTTCGTTTGCAAGTATATCTTTAAGGTCTAAAATTGTCTTATCAAGTTCGACAAGTTCTTCTTTAAGTTTTTCAACTTCCATACTTGTTAAGCGTTGTAAACGCATTTCAAGTATAGCATTTGCTTGCTTATCAGAAAGTACGAATTCTTCTATTAAAGATGCGCAAGCACTGTTTTTATCTGCTGATTGACGAATAATTTCAATCACCCTATCAATGTTTGCTAACGCTATTACAAGACCTTTAACTATATGTTCACGTTCTTCGGTTTTTGCTAAGTCGTACCTTGTTCGTCTAACTATTACTTCTTCTTGGTGAGCAATGTAGTGATGTAAAATTTCTTTTAACCCTAAAACCTTAGGTTCACCGTCAACAAGTGCTAATAAAATTATGCCGTCCTTAACTTGTAAGTTAGTGTGCTTATAAAGCGTATTTAATACAACCTGTGCGTTAGCATCTTTTTTAAGGTCGATAACCATACGCATACCGTGTCTATCTGATTCGTCCTTAATATCGCTTATTCCTTCGATACGCTTATCTTTAACCATATCCGCAATGCTCTTTATCAACATTGCCTTGTTTACTTGGTAAGGAAGTTCTGTTACAACTATTCTTTCACGAGTTCCATTGTTAAATTCTTCAATATCACACTTAGCACGGAGCACAAAACCGCCCTTACCCGTTCTATAAGCCTGTTTAATACCTGCTCTACCCATCAAAACGCCACCCGTTGGATAGTCGGGCGCAGGGATATATTCCATAAGCTCTTCAACGGTTATTTCGGGGTTATCCATCAAAGCAATGCAACCATTTAAGCATTCTGCTAAGTTATGTGGCGGGATATTTGTTGCCATACCAACAGCAATACCGTCTGCACCGTTTACTAAGATGTTCGGGATTCTTGACGGCAAAACTACCGGTTGCATTTCGGTATCGTCAAAGTTGGGATAAAAGTCAACCGTGTTTTTATCAATTTCACGAAGCATTTCGTTTGCAAGTTTTGAAAGTCTTGCTTCGGTATATCTATACGCTGCGGCAGGGTCACCGTCGACCGAACCGAAGTTCCCGTGTCCGTCTACAAGCGGGAAGTTTATTGAAAAGTTTTGTGCTAAACGAACAAGCGCATCGTAAACCGAACTGTCGCCGTGTGGGTGATATTTACCTAAAACTTCACCGACGATTTTTGCGCATTTTTTAAATGCTTTATCGCTAGTAAGCCCCATATCGTGCATAGCGTACAAAATACGTCTGTGAACGGGTTTCATGCCGTCACGAACGTCAGGTATTGCACGTGAAACGTTTACCGCCATTGCATAGGCGATAAACGATTTTTTTACTTCGTTATTAACTTCGACGTTAATAAGTTTCGTTTTTTCAAGTGTAGCCTTAAATTCTGCGGAAAGTTCCGAACTAATATCTTTTTTAGCCATAAAAATTTATCCCCCTTATTAAACGTCTAAATCAGTAACTAATTTTGCATTTTGTTCTATAAACGCACGGCGAAGTTCGGGGTCATCACCCATAAGCGTCGTAAACGTTTCGTTTGCTTCTAACGCATCTTCCATAGTAACACGAAGCATAGTTCTTGTCTCAGGATTCATAGTGGTTTCCCAAAGCTGTTCGGGGTCCATTTCACCAAGACCTTTATAGCGTTGGATATCGCATTTACCCACTTCGGCAAGGTAGTCTTGAAGTTCTTTATCGGTGTAAAGATATTTATCAACCTTATTCTTAGTCGCTTTATAAAGCGGTGGTTGAGCAATATAAACGTGACCTTTCTCAATTAAAGGACGCATAAACCTAAAAAAGAACGTAAGTAATAATATTCTAATATGACTACCGTCTACGTCGGCATCGGTCATACAAATAATTCTATTGTAGCGCAACTTGCTTTCATCAAAATCATCGTGTATACCACCGCCGAAAGCAGTTATCATACTCTTAATTTCTTCGTTTTCCAAAACTCTATTAAGTCTTGCCTTTTCAACGTTTAATATTTTACCACGAAGAGGCAAAATTGCTTGGAAGCGTCTATCCCTACCTTGCTTAGCACTTCCGCCTGCGGAGTCACCTTCGACTATGAAAATTTCACAAAATTCAGGGTTTTTGTCCGAACAGTCTGCAAGTTTACCAGGAAGCGTTGTAGATTCAAGTGCACCTTTTCTTCTAGTAGACTCTCTTGCAAGTCTTGCCGCTTCCCTTGCCCTTTGCGCCGTTATACATTTAAGCAATACTTCTTTTGCCTTTGCAGGATTTTCTTCCATAAACGTTCCAAAGTATTCGTTCATTGCCTTTGTAACGTAGTTGCGCATCTCACTGTTGCCGAGTTTGGTTTTGGTTTGACCTTCAAACTGTGGGTCGGTGAGTTTTACTGAAATAACCGCAACGATACCTTCACGACAGTCGTCGGAAGAAACCTTTTCTTCACCCTTAAACACGTTGAGTTTTTTACCAAAG
>JAGASB010000154.1 GCA_017621955.1 Clostridia bacterium
AAAATCTATTACAGATAATTTGTATGGCAAAACAGTGCAAAGTTCGTATGATTCTAACGGATTTGTTACGTCAATTCAATATAATGGAAAAACGTATAATTATACGTACGACGAAGCAGGTCGATTGAAAACCGAAACAATAGACGGAGCAACTAAGGAATATACGTATAACCAATATAATACGATATTAAGTGTAAACACAAGTGGTAATATATCTGGTTACAATTATGACTCTTTTGGACGAATTACATCATATATAGACAACAATAACGTTGCAAATTATTTCAGGTATGATGCTATGGGCAACCCCGTAATGTATAAAGGCGCATCTTCAACAGCAGTTGATAATATGGTTTGGACGCAGGGTAGAAAACTTGAAAGCGGAACTCTTAACGGCAATGAGTTTTCATATGCGTACGATATGAATGGAATGCGTTATAAAAAGAACGTTAACGGCAACGTAACTGAATATTATCTTGACGGTTCAAAAATAATAGCAGAATGTTACAAGGAAGGAGTAATGACCTTTTTAAACTATTATATCTACGATATGACAGGAATAGCGGGCATGACGTATTGCGGAGAACCCTATTATTTTGAAAAGAACACGTTGGGCGATGTAATCGGGATAAGGAAGCGTGACGGATTACTTGTTGCAACCTATACATACGATGCATGGGGTAATATTTTAACAAAATCAGGCACAATGGCAGATATAAATCCGTTTAGGTATCGTGGATACTATTATGATAATGAAACAGGTTTTTACTATTTGCAAAGCCGTTATTACGACCCGTCAACACGAATGTTCATCAATGCTGATAATTATGAGATAGTATCCACTTTGGCACAAACCGTTGGTCAACTCAATATGTATGCTTATTGCGGTAACAATCCGATAATGTTTACGGATAATAAAGGAGAAAGTATTACATTAGGTTTAGGTCTTGCATTGATAACAACAATTACACTTTTAGGGGGTGTTAACGGAGCTTTTTGTGCCGAATTTAGTGGTGGTAATTGGTATAATGGATTATTTGCTGGGATGCTGGCAGGACTTGCAAATGCAATTCTTGTATGTTTCGATAAGCCTATACTAGGAAGAGTAGTTGGGAGTATTATTTTTGATATTGTTTATCCGTTTTTTGAGAATGGAAAACCAACTGCTGCTGATTGGACGAATTTGTTCATAGATGTTACTATGGACGTTGCATTTATAAGTGTGTATGTTAATCTATTTGATTCATCTAATAGATTGTATAATCGGATAATAGCAACAATATTATCATCGACAGTTGATTCTTTTATTGATGTTGTTCAGACATATCATATATATAACTTGAACACAGAACAAATTGATAACTTATTGAATAAAAACGAAACAAAGAATCTTTATATCGTGGCGGATAACTTATGAAACATATAAGATTTTGTCCTGTTAGAAAGAAAGATAGTGGGGTATTATTACTTTTTGCATGCTTAATGTTTTTACTTTGTGTTCCCATTTTAATAGTTTCATATGTGAAAAATATAACACAAACAACAGCATTATTTATCAGTTTATTATTTTTTATATTAAGCATTTTTCTGCTTGGAGTTGTGAAAAGGCAATATTGCAATAGAGAAGTGGCGTTTTGGGCAGTTTTGACAAAAAAGGCCATAAGCGTTGTTGGTCCTTTATATTATACAAAGATTAAGCTTTCTAATGTTGAAAAAGTTTTTGTTTGGCACACATGGATTTATGAAAATACTTATTTTGAAAGAAATAAACCAAAAGGTGCATACCCAAGATTTGCTGAATTTACGGGCTACAACAGAAAACATTTTGATTTTCAAAGATTTTTTATACTTATACCATATAAATGCGATATTGATTTCGATGTAAGAACAGATGCTGCTGGGAAAACAAGGTTAACAAGTGAAAATTATAAAAAGTATAAAAATATAGCAAACAATAAGAAAATTATAATAATTGACGGTACGGAGAAGAATTATAAATTTTTAAGACAAGTGTTTGAGTATGAAAAATTTGCAGGCGTAAAAAAGTATGATGTAAAACATCTTGAAGAATTTGAGCAACTTTTTGAAGACATATGATTAAACAACACCCGACGGGAGTTTTCCCGTCGGGTAAAACTTTTTAAAATACCTATTGACAAAACTTTTAAAAAACAAAACCCCGTTGCGAAGTTATGCGCAACGGGGTTAAATATTTTATACTAAAAATTATTTTATAATTTCTTGTCCGCCCATGAACGGTCTTAAAACTTCGGGAATGGTGATAGAACCGTCTGCATTTTGATACTGTTCAATGAGTGCAGGGAACACACGGCTTGTTGCTAAGCCCGAACCGTTAAGCGTATGCAAGAATGCAGGCTTGCCTGTTTTAGAATCACGGTATTTAGTGTTGTTTCTTCTTGCCTGATAGTCGTTTGCGTTAGAAACTGAACTTACTTCTTTATATATACCCATACTTGGAATCCAAACTTCGATATCATAAGTTCTTGCCATAGAAGCAGAGCAGTCGCCAGCGGCAAGTTTAGAAATACGGAAGTGAAGCCCCAACTTTTCGATAAGGCTTGCTGCTTTATCAACAAGTTCGTTAAACGCTTGCATAGAGTGTTCGGGGTGAGCGTACTGAACCATTTCCACCTTGTTAAATTGGTGACCCCTTATCATACCACGTTCTTCCGCACGATAAGAGCCTGCTTCTTTACGATAACAGGGGGTATAAGCAAAGAACTTCATTGGTAGTTTTGCTTCGTCAATGATTTCGCCTGCATACATATTAACAAGAGCGGTTTCTGCGGTGGGAGCATAAAGCGGTTTTTCTTTCTATCTTCGTCGCAGTCAAGCCAATAAACTTCGTCCGAAAATTTGGGGAACTGACCTGCGCCGAAACCGCAGTTATATCCAAGTTGGTGGGGCGGAAGAATAAATTCATAGCCGTCCTTTAAGTGTTCAGAAATAAAGAAGTTAAGAAGCGCCCATTCAAGCCTTGCACCGTCGCCACGGTAAAGCCAATAGCCACCGCCCGAAAGTTTAGTGCCCCTTGCGTAGTCTATAATGCCAAGTTTGGTGCAAAGGTCAACGTGGTTTTGCATTGGGAAAGAAAATTCGGGTTTTTCGCCAACAACTTTAACAACCTGATTGTTTTCCTTTTCGCCAGAAAGTAAGTCTTCGTCAGGGATATTAGGCATGCGTGAAAGTGAATCGAAAATTTGGTCTTCAAGTTCTTTTGCCTTAGCGTCGCACTCAGCAATTTTATCGCCAAGCGTTCTCATTTCGGCAAAAATAGCGTCAACGGGTTGACCTGCTTTTTTAAGTGCGGGTATTTGCGCTGAAACTTTGTTCTTTTGTGCTTTATAGCCTTCAACTTCGCCGATAACGGCTCTGCGCTGTTTGTCAAGCGCAAGAATAGTGTCAAAGTCCGCCTTAAAGCCTTTGCGTAAAAGTAATTCTTCTACCTTTTCTTTGTTTTCTTGAATTCTTCTTAAATCTAACATTACTTTTTCTCCGTAAGAATTGTACTCTTTTATTATAACTTTATTTTTAATTAAAATCAATGGTTTTGTTAAACTTTTACACAAATATTATTTAAATAGTTAGTGTGTGAAAAATTTTAACATATTTTTTGTTAGATTTTATCCTTTTATTCTTGCAAAATAGCGTTCAAGGTGGTACAATAGTTAAACAAAAGGAGATACTGATGAAGGACAGACTTTTTCACTTAAAAGAATTTATTGACAAAAACGGTAAAGTAACGCTTCACGAACTTGAATGTGCGTTCCCTAACGTGTCTAGTATGACGCTTCGTAGGGATTTAACTAGGCTTGAAGAAGACAACGCCGTTCTTAAAATCCCGGGCGGTGCTATTTCGGTTGACAGCGTTATTCGGGAAAAGGAAGCCGATTTTTCTAAGCGCATTAATTACAATGCCCAAGAAAAACTTGAAATTGCCGACAAAGCCGTTAAGCTTGTGGAAAGAAAAAGCTGTATTTTTATTGACGGCGGTTCTACCACTACTTACTTTGCCCGTGCGCTTCCCGACGATAATTTTTACGTTTTAACTAATGCTATCGTTATTGCTGAAACTATTTTAAGAAAGGAAAAACCCACAGTTTCACTTCTTGGGGGCGACTTAAAGAAAAATAACTTTATTACGGTAGGTAAGTCGTGCATAGACTTTATTGACGGCGTAAATATTCAAACGGCTGTTATGACGGCAACAGGGTTTATTCGTGTCTTCGGCCGGAGCTTGGTCAATGGGTGCTGCCATGTCAGCAGGTTCGGCCGCGGGCACAGCAGCAGGCATTGCACTCAGCGGCGGAAGTTCCATCGCCGGGACACTTGGTCAAATCGGAGAGAATAATCTGAAACATAAATACGACACGAACAAAAATACTTAATCACTATTGCAATGCTTATCCAATCATTAGCACAGAAGACGAGACTCGCCCTGATGACGGTGGTCGCAACCATTGCCGGTTGCGCCGTCATCTGCGGGTTCACCGTCTGGCGCTGCATAGCTCTCGTGACCGAAGAGCGTCAGCAGATCTATATTCTCGACGGTGACATCCCTTTCCTTGCCCAACGCGCACAGCTGGAAGCGAACTTCATTATGGAGGCCCGGGCACACATAC
>JAGASB010000155.1 GCA_017621955.1 Clostridia bacterium
TATTGCCAAAGCGAAGCCTATGAAATTCGCAATATGGCAGACTATATTGACAAAATGACACACGAACTTATGGATTTACAAGCGAGTGCGGTCAAATAAAAAAAAGGAGAAGAAAATTGAAAAAGACTAAAAACAAACTGCTTATGACGGTATTGGCTCTTGCCTTTACCGTGTTGGGTTGCGGTGCGTTGATGGGCAATGCAAGTGGCACTACGGCATTTGCAGCAGAGGCGGATAATGTTTGCGCTCACGAATACGAAACATTTGAATATGCCCCTACTTGTACGAATAATGGTTTTACCGAATACACGTGTTCTCTTTGTGGAGACGTGTACCGAGACAACTACGTACAAGCTACGGGGCATAATTACACCGATGTTGTAATAGAACCGACTTGTACGCATAAAGGCTTTACCGCTCATTTTTGTAATGTGTGTGGCTATGAATATGCAGATAGTTATGTAGAAGCGACGGGACATACTTACGATGACGTAATAGTAGACCCGACGTGTACCGAACAAGGATACACAACGCATACCTGTCTTGTGTGCGAGTATTTCTATGTAGACAGCGTTGTTCCTGAAAACGGACACGACTATGAATTGGAAATCAAGGAAGTAAGCTGTACTGAGGGTGGATATACGACCTATACCTGTCTTGTGTGCGAGTATTCTTATCAAGATAATATCGTAGAAGCGACGGGGCATAGCCATCAAGAAAGTAAAGTTGAACCCACTTGTGTTTCTTACGGGTTTACAGTACACCTTTGCTCCGACTGTGGAGATAGATATGTAAGTGATTATGTAAAACCCGTAGGGCATACGTTTGAAGATACCGTGTATGAAGCGACGGCAGATAGCATTGGATACACCAAGCATCAATGTAGTGTGTGTGATTACAGTTATTTATCGGACTATGTAACGAGTGGAGACAATGGATATACGCAACTTCCCGAAGAACCCGAAGTTCCCGTAGAGCCTGAACAACCTACGGAACCCATTGAACCTATTGAACCCGAAGAACCTACCGAACCGAGTGAACCTACTGACCCCGAAAACCCTGACTTGGGCGGCGGTGAAGAAGAGAATCCCGATAACGTAGGTGGAGAAACGGAAACGCACGAGTATGTATTCGGTTATCAGTACGATAACGAAAGCAAACTTTTAACGATTACATACGACTGTGAATGTGGCGAAACGTATAACGGCGCAATTCAGTTTTTTATTACTGACAGCGCAGAGAATACGACGGTTGAAGTGTTGAACGGAAACGGAAGTATTGATTTTACGGACAAGCAAGACGATTACACGGTAATTGTTATTGAAGAATCGGGTAACGTTATCGGCGTGCTTGATGTCAAGAACAAGGTAGAAGAACCTGTTGTTCCCGTAGAACCTGACGTTCCGAGTGAACCTGACGAACCGAACGAGCCGAGCGATACTACTGAGCCTGAAAAACCCGTAGAACCTAACGAGCCTACCGAACCTGAAACGCCTAACGAAGATAAAGAAGAAAAGGGGAATAGTTCATTACTTCCCGTACTCTTGGTAATCTTTGTGGTACTCGGTATCGGTGGTGCAGTAACATATATTCTCATCAAAAAGAACAAAAACAAAAATAAAAAAGAAAAAGGAGATAAGTAATTTATGATGAATTTATTGGCGGCTACCACTCTTAACGATAGCTTGAGTGGTATTGTAACTAAGTTGAACGAATTGATGGATTCGTTTTGGATTTACATCGTTTTAGCGATGGCAGCAGTAGTAGTGGTTTGGGGTGCCTACGTAGGTATCAAGATTGCTATTGCACACAGAAACGAGGACAAAATCAATTCTCGTGATATGATTAAAAACTTAATCATCGGTATCGTGATAATGTTTGTTATCGCAATGGGCGCACCCCTTCTCATCGAAGGTCTCGGTGCGTGGGTTGGCATCTCTGCACCTACTACGGGTGCGGCAGTATTGCCTGTTGTATAAGAAAGGAGGTATAAGAGTATGACTAATCTTTTAGCGGCTAAAACTTTGAACGAAAGTTTAGCGGAAATTGTTGCTAATATCAGCACTTTGATGGACAGTTTTTGGATTTACATTGTACTTGCACTTGCGGCAGTTGTCGTAATTTGGGGTGCATACGTAGGTATCAAAATCGCCATTGCTCATAAGAACGAAGAGAAAATTAATGCACGTGATATGATTAAAAACCTTATTATCGGTATCATTATCATTTTCGTTGTTGCTATGGGCGCTCCGCTTCTCATTGAAGGTCTCGGCGCTTGGGTTGGCATTAGCGCATAAGCTAATACCTAAAACGGAAAGGCGGCAAGAGATTTCTTGTCGCCTTTTTTATTAAAATGTGAGGGCAATAATGGAGAAAACTATAAATAAATCAAAATCGTTGTTCCTTTTCGTGATTATGTTTCTTCTCGCTATATCAATGTTCGGAGGGGGAACAGTAACGGCAAATGCTCAAACAGTAGAAAGCAATTACACGGTGCAAGATATTATTGATAATACGGTATTCGTAACTTTTAGAAAAGGGGATACAGCAGAAAGAGGTAAATACATTATTGCCTGCTATTATGTTCCGAACGAATATTATGACACTTCGTTTACATACGGCGTTGTTATCTTCCCGAAAGATTACGGTTTGAAATACAACCTAACGGCAGATTACCATAAGCAAGCTGAAGCAAATGGTGCGGCAATAGCCGATGTAGTTGCCACCAAAGGGCTTCCCGAAGAAAACGGATATGGTATTAACTGTGGTTTGTCAAAAATCTACGAGGGAAACTTATCGAGAACATTTTGCTTTATTTTCTATGCAAAAGATGCAGACGGAAATATAGCGTATATGAACAAACCGCAATTTGCTGACTATGAAAGTTTGGACGTAGGCGAAATGACGTTGGAAGAACTATTAAACAAAACTGAACTTGCGACGGATATGCAAGGAAGTTTCAAAACGATAATTCTTAAAATTCAAGAACTTGTAAATTCTATATGGATTTATGTGGTAATTGCAATGTCGTCCGTCGTTGTTGTATGGGCGCTTTATATAGGAATTAGAGTAATTATAGCACAAAAAAATGAAGAGAAAATCAATGCTCGTGGGATGCTGAAAGGACTGCTAATTGGCGTAATCGTAATGTTTGTTATAGCAGTAGGTGCGCCGCTTTTAATTAACGGTTTATCACATTGGGTAACTTGGTAAGGAGGATAAAATGCTTATATTTTTTCAAGAACTAATAATGCTTTTATTCTTGTGGTTTTTAAGACTAATAGATGGAATTATGGAAATATTCTCTGCGATTGCAGGGGTTACGGACGTTACAGTAAACGGACAAAGAGTGAATATAATCGAATACCTGATAGGAGATTCGACAGTTGGTACAATCTTTTGGTGTGTATTCATATTGGCAGTAGGGCTGACTTGTATTTTCGGTATAGTTGCTCTCGTAAAAAATATGATTGCAAACAATAGAAACGTATCGTCGATTATCGGCAAAATCGGTTTGGCGTTACTTGGAACAATGGCAATGCTTACCGTTGTAATCTTGGGTATTCTTATCTCAAACTCGATATTAACGCTTGTAGCGGAAATTTTCCAAATAGGGAATACAACCAAACTTTCCAACGCATTATTTAATACTTGTGTAGGTGAGTGGCTTAACGGATATTCTTTTGCGGAAGTAGATATAACAAGTTGTAGTGTATCCACGATAATGGGCGACTACAACGCTACCGCTTTTGGTATATGGCCCACATCGTGGAAAGGAAACGGAATGATAAACCCTGATACGTTCCTTTATTTACCGTCTATGGTTGCATCTATCGCCTTAGTGATTGCACTTATAGTGGCAATTATAAATCTTGCAAAACGCATTTATGAAATTGTACTTATGTATATCGTTATGCCTGTATCTATGGCAACTTTACCATTGGACGATGGGGCAAGATTTAAGGTGTGGAGAGAGACTTTTGTAACGAAGATAATTCTTGCGTATGGAACTGTATTTTCAGTCAATATTTTCATCTTGCTATTACCGTTAATTACAAAAATGCACATAGACGGGGTAGGCAGTTTCGGTAATTCAATGTTCCTTATCTTTATGATAATCGGGGGAACTATGGTAATTCCCGCAGGTCAATCCCTATTTGCAAGATTGTTCGGTCAAGCTGACGATATGCACGCAGGTGGTAGCTTCTTACACAGCGCTTTCTACGGAGGACGTATTGCAAGTGCTTTAACGTTTGGTGCGGCGTTCAAACTTATAAAAGGTGGTATTGGCGCAGGAAAAGGAATTGCTAACAAGATAAAAGAATCTAAGAACAAAAAGAGTGAATCCGCAGACGATTCGGATAAGTTCAACGAAGAGAACACGTCTGACGGTTCGGGAAATACTGATGGAGGTAGTGAATAATGCGTATAATTCCCAAAAAAATTAAGGTAAAGAATACGGTATGGAAATGCTATTCGATGCCTGACATTATCGTTGCTCTCGTTGTGTTCGCTATTATCTTTATTAGTGTAACGGCAGGGAATTGGGGCTTTGCAATCGTAATGGGCTTAGCGGCAGTCATTATGTTTATGCCTACGAGCGACGGTATATTTTACTCGTGTATTATGGAGAACATTAAGTTCCTAATATCTAAGAAGAAATACACAAAAGATGCCGCAAAGGAAAAAGAGCGTATTGATACGCTTGTATCCTTAAAAGATATAAAGGAAAACGGCTTACTTGAATACAATAATGGCTACTATGGTCGTGTTATTAAGGTAGGTCAAAAGAACTTCGGTATTGAGGACATAGTTCAGCAAAACATTGACATCAATTATCTTGCAAATGCTTTTAAGTTTCTCGACGGAACGCAAATGGCAGACATTGTTAAGATAGACCGTCCTGTAAACCTTGACTCGTTTTCGGGAGAGGTGTTTGAAAGACTTTCGGCAGTAAAAGAGGGGTTTGACTCGGAAGAGATTAAGAAGATTAAGACTAATCTTTTACAAGAAAGAATTGATAGAATTGACAAACTGAACAATATCCGTAAACAGTACATTTCAGATTATTACGTGGTTGTGTACGGAAGAAATGAAATCGACCTTGAAAACAACACGGTAAATATCGCATCAGAAATCAATAAATGCGGTATTGAAACGAAAATTTTAGGTCGTAGAGAAACTGCTATTTTCTTGAAGTACAGTTTTTCCCGTAACTTTGATGAAAGGGAAGTAAAGAATATTAAGGACGAAGATTTGCTTGATTGGGTAAAGCCTAAGGAAGTTGAGTTCAAGTCAAACCGTTATACGATTGACGGTACGGAAGCGGCAGTATTATCTATTGCAGATTATCCGTTAAGAGTTAAAAATGCTTGGGGTGCAGACCTTTTCAATATACCTAATACAAAGGTAGTTATGCACATAAAACCCGTAGACAAATACAAAGCAATAAAACGCATTGATAAGGTTATTGGCGAAATGGAAACAAAGCAAATCTTATCTGAAAAGGCAAGTGAAGCGAACAGCGCCGAAACGCATAGAGAAACAATGCACGCTCTTTTGGATAGTCTCCAAACTGAGAACGAATCACTCTTGGATGTAACGCTCACGGTAACGGCATACAACTACTTAGACGATACGAACTATAAAAAGAAAGTACGTCGTTCTATGCTAACGGGAAATTTCAAACCGTCTATGCTTTACGGTATGCAAGTAGAAGCCTTTAAGAGTGCAAACATTTCACCCACGTCAACGCTTAGCAACTATGAACGTGGTATCAACAGTTCGTCGTTGGCGGCGGTTTTCCCGTTTGTAAGGACGTTTGTAATGGATAAGGGCGGTTATATGCTTGGCGAGAATAAGAGTAACCATTATCCCTTTATCTTTAACCTTTGGAAACGTGGCAATCTTTATCAAAACTCTAACGGTTTTGTAATTGGTAAGTCAGGCTCAGGTAAGTCATATTTCTTGAAAAACCTTATTCTTAATGAGTGGGCTAATGATACAAGAATTATCGTACTTGACCCCGAAGCCGAGTATTTGAACGTAACCCGAAATCTCTCAGGCAATATTATTGACGTTGGTAATGCAAAAGAGGGTAGAATTAACCCTTTCCATATCTACAAGGTGTTGACCGAAGATGGAAATACGGCAGACCCCGTTGTAACGTTCAATACGCATCTTAAAATGCTCGAATCTTTCTTTAAGATAGTGTTTGTTGGTGCTTCTTCGGACGTTATTGAACTTATCAATAATTTGGCAGTTGAAACGTATGAACGAAAAGGTATTTCGGAAGCAACGGACTGTACCGAATTTACCCCTGAACAGTTCCCGACTTTTAGCGATATGTACGAAACACTTATGCTAAAAGATAGGGAAACAATGGATGCGCTTACGCTTAGAGATATGCGTACAGCAGAACTTTATTTGCAAAAGTTTGTGAAAGGACGTTATTCAGATATTTGGAACGCACCGTCTACATTGGAAGTGGATGCCGACCTTATCGACTTTAACTTTCAATCACTCTTTGCAAATAAGAATAATACCGTCGCTAATGCGCAGATGCTTCTCGTATTTAGATTTATAGAACAAGAAGTTATCAATGCAAGAGAACTCAATAAAAATGGTAAAAATCTTCGCACAATGATTGTTTGCGACGAGGCACACCTTTTCATTGATGCAAAGTTCCCGATAGCGTTGGACTTTTTCTTCTCGATGAGTAAGCGTATTAGAAAATACGGTGGTAGTTTTATCCCTGCCACTCAGAATATTGCCGATTGGAACGCAAATGAAGAGTTAAGGGGAAAGACGAGTGCAATAATCAAAAATAGTCAATACACGTTTATTTTCAAACTTTCCGCACCCGATATGAAAGACGTTTTAGACGTATATAAGGTCGGAGAGAGTTTCAATGACGATGAACAGAGAATGATAATCTCGGCAATAACGGGACAGGCTTTCTTTATCGGCTCAACGGAACTAAGAACGAGCGTAAAAATAATTTCAGGAGATTACGCTCAAACGCTCTTTAACGAGCAAAAACAAAAGGAGGAATTAAATGAAAACTAAAACAACTAAATCAAGAAAGTTGCTTATTCTTTCCGCACTTTTCGTGTTTTGTATGAGCTTTGGTTTGTTTTTTGGTGGTTTTGGTACAACTACGGCACACGCCGCAGCAGTAACAACCCCTAAATATGCAGTACCTATGACATATTCTTGCTACTACAAGAGCAATGCTTCTACATCTAATACGGGTTCGGGAACAGCAACGAGTTTTACTGCGAGAGTTGGTTCAAGTTCATATAGAACCTACTCTTTAAGTATTTACGGTTCAAGTGCATCGGGAACGGGTACTTGGAACGGATATATAAACAGTAGTACAGTAACCCTTTCGTTATCTGCATCTTCGGGTTCTCCCAAAATTACAGTAACGAATAGTTCAGGAACAACGGTAGGAAGTGGAACGGGAACGTTCTCTATTTCAGGTTTGGCAAACGGTACATATACGGGAACCTTTGGCGATAGCGCAGGTTGGCTTGTTAATAACCGTCAATACGATTCAGCAGGTTTTAATGCTTCATTTACCTTTTCGGTGGATGCAACAACGCCAACAATTAGTGGCGCATCAACATCTACTACGGGTAAATATACAAATGCGGCATTTACGGTAAGTGCAAGTGATAGTGGCGGTAGTGGTCTTGCAGCATTATATTACAAAACACCCGATGCTTCGTCCTATTCATCGGTAGCATCTTCTAAGACTTTTTCGGCAGGAAGCACGAACGGTTTGTATTCATTTTATGCTAAGGACAATGCCCAAAATCAGACATCTACATACTACGTTTACTACGATGGTACCAAACCGACAGGCGTGGTAAAAAATGCAAGTGGAACGACCTTGACTTCATCTTACACAAGTGGAGGATTTTCCTATTCGGCAAGCGATGCTCATAGTGGAGTGAGCTATTTGCAATATATGACGCCAAGTTCTTCAAGTTGGGAAACCTATACTTCGGGAACGCAAATTGCGGCAAGTGCAGCGAACGGAAAATATCAGTTCAGGGCTGTCGATAAAGCAGGAAATGTGTCAGAAATTTCGACTATTTACCTCGATTCGGTGGCTCCCGTTGGCGTGTTATATAGTGGCGCATCTGCTGTAAGTTCGGGGACAAAATCAACGGCAAGTTATATTAAATATGTTGCATCGGATGCTTCTTCGGGTATTAAAACTGTTTATGTAAAAAAACCTAATGCAAGTAGCTATACGACCTATACAAGTGGAACACAGTTGACGGAAAACGGGACGTACTCATTTTACTGCGTTGATAATGTTTCGCTTCAATCGTCCGTTATGACTATTTCGCTCGATAACAAAGCCCCGATATTATCTATTTCAAAGGGTAATTTTGGCGATACGCTTAGTGATAGTTTTACAGTAAGCGCATCGGATAACATTGGCGGAACGAAGTTATATTACAAAACACCAAGTGGCTCATTTGTTCAATCGGCAAGTACAAGCGTAACAATTTCCAAAACTCAACCTAACGGGACGTACTCATTTTATGCTGAGGACGGATATGGAAATAAGTCGGCAACCTATACTGTAATTTTAAGTATATCGGCTCCGACTGCTCAGATTGTAAGGGCAAGTAGTGGTACGCAAGTATGCGTAATTTGGACGGATAGTAATTGTTCGGGTACTCTTAACGGAGAAAGTTATGTCAACGGAACGTGGATTAAAGCAGAGGGCGACCATACATTTGTTTTGACGAATGATGCGAACCGTTCTACAACTTATACGTTCTCAATCGACCACTATTACGAAGAACAAAAAGTTGTTGTGCCGACTTGTACGACTGACGGATATACGGTATATGAATGTGCGAATTGTGGTGATACGTATAATGCAAATTATGTAGATGCGCTCGGTCATAACTATATAGTAACAAAGGTTGTAGAATCGACTTGTACGGCTGAGGGTTATTCGGTTTATACTTGTTCTCGTTGTGGCGCAACGTTTAACGATGACGTAGTTTCTGCAAACGGACACGATTATGGCAGTTGGTATGTAATCAAAGATTCCACTTGCTTGGATACGGGTACTCAAAGAAGAGACTGTATCAGTTGTGGTGCATACGAGACTGAAACAATTTTAGCAAAAGGACACGATTATAAAGCAACGGTAACGGCTCCGACGTGTACTGCGCAAGGTTATACTACTCACGTATGTGGTAGATGCGACGATACGTATGTGGATACTTATGTAAATGCGAAAGGTCATAAATACGTAGCAAAGGTAACTGAACCGACTTGTACGGATAGAGGTTATACGACTCAAACTTGTAGCGTTTGTGGAGATAGTTATATCGAAAATTATGTAAATGCACACGGACACGAATATGGCGCTTGGAGAATTACGACAAGTGCAACGTGTACGGAAAACGGTTTAAGATATAAAACTTGTGCAACGTGTAATTATAAGTATAATGAAGCAATCCCTGCATTGGGACACTCTTATGAACCCGAAGTAATTGAACCTACTTGCGTGGACAAAGGTTATACAACTCATATTTGTTCAAGATGTGGAACGGGTTATAATGATACTTTTGTAGATGCCCTCGGACACGATTATCAAGCAAAGAGAGTAGAACCGACTTGTACGGAAGAAGGTTATATTGGTCAAAGCTGTTCAAGATGTAGTGATATGTATAAAACACAAATCTTGAAAGCAACAGGACACGATTATGTAGAAACGTATGTAGAAGTAACGTGTACGGAAGAGGGGTGTGTTCTTCACACTTGCTTGGCTTGTCAATATGAATATAAGACAAATATCGTAAGTCCGAGTGGACACTCGTTAGAAACGCACGTTCTTCTTGCATCGACTTGTGATACTAAGGGCGAAAGATATTATGGGTGTTCAAAGTGTGATTATGAACGTATCGACGAAATTCCCGAAAAAGGACATAACTATCAGCTTGCAAGCGAAGAAAATATAGACGGTGTTATCAAGAGAACGTATATTTGTTCTACTTGTACCGATTCCTACGAGCAAGATATGGGCGCTCAGTATGAAAAAGTATCAAACTACGTTGATTATCTTTTTGATGAATACAGTCCATATATGATGTGGGTGTTCTTGGCAACGGCAGGTGTATGGTCGATTGCAATGGGTATTGCTATTATCATCGCTACGAAAAACGAAGATAAGGCAAAGGCTAAGAAGATGTTGGTTAATTACGGTATAGGTTTAATTGTCATCTTCGCAATTTTGGTTGCGGCTCCGTATCTTGTTAAAGGTATTGCAGCGCTTGTAACCTAATGAACAAACAGGAACTTTACTGTGGGGATTGCTTGGCAGTAATGCCGAGCATCCCTGATTCATCTATTGACCTTGTGTTATGCGATTTACCTTACGGAACAAGCGTAGTTCATAAGTGGAATAAGGCTTTACCGTTAGAAAAACTTTGGAAAGAGTATGAAAGAATTATAAAGCCCAACGGCGTTATTTGTCTTTTCGGTACGCAGCCATTTACATCACAACTAATATGTTCAAATATTAAGTTGTTTAGGTATTTATGGCTATGGAAAAAAGAAACGCCGACGGGCTTTCTTAATGCTAATTACAAGCCATTGAACGCAATAGAGGAAATTGCAGTATTTAGTAAAGCAAAGGTGGGAAGTTTATCTAAAAATCCTATACCGTATCATCCACCTACATTAAAGGCAATA
>JAGASB010000017.1 GCA_017621955.1 Clostridia bacterium
CCTAAACTCACGTCAAATGAACTTTTAAGGACTTGTTTTGAGTCAATATAAATTTCACCACGTTCAACCGCTTGTTTCGCCTTTGTTCTTGTTGAAAAGTATCCTTCTTGGACAAGATAACTATCTAATCTCATATTATTTTTTTCGATTATATATCTTATCGGTAAACGCAGTCAAGAACTCGCTATTGTCAACAGTTTTTAGAACTTTCATACAGCAATTATAATGGTACTCACACCTTTTCTTTGCGCCATCTATGCCAAACAATTTAACCGACGTAAGTTTTTCCGATTGCTCATCCTTATTTGGTGTTTTACCAATTAGTTCAAGCGTACCCTCAACATCCATAATATCGTCTGTAATTTGAAACATAACGCCAAGATGATATCCAAAGTCATTAAGTTCGTTGTAAAATTTATTATCAGCGAATATTGATGAAATTAATAAAGGGGCAGTTAAAAGTTTAGCCGTCTTATTTTCATATATATCGTAAAGGGTTTTTTCATCCAAAACAATACTTTTTTCATTGTAAAGGTCTAAAACTTGACCTTTAATCATTCCATTTGCACCTGCACAGTCTGCAAGCACGGATAATGCCTTAGCGCACTTATTATCAAAGCTGGGTTTTGATAGACAATGCTCAAAAGCAAAGTTTAGGAGTGCGTCCCCCGCCAAAATCCCATACGCTTCGCCAAATTTTTTATGTGTAGAAAGTTTTCCACGCCTATAATCGTCGTTATCCATTGACGGCAAGTCATCGTGAACAAGCGAATAAGAGTGTATGCACTCTAATGCGAGTGCAAATTCTTTTACTTCGCTAAAATTCACCCCTAACATATCAGCAACAGCAAAGCACAAAACTGGGCGAACTCTTTTCCCCCCGTCAACAACCGCATATACCATCGCATCTTTAAGCAGTTGTGGTACACCGACTAAGTTATTAATTGCACTATTTAATTGTTGGTCAAAAGCACTTAAATAATTAGAGTACTTTTCGTTATAATCAAACATTAACGCTCCTACAAGCACATAAGTACGTATTTTCAAGTAGCATTGCAATTGTCATAGGACCTACCCCACCAGGAACCGGTGAAATTGCACTTGCAATTTCTTTAACGTTTTCAAAATCAACGTCGCCAACCAATCCGTTTTCAGTTCTATTAATACCAACGTCGATTACAACAGCACTAGGCTTTACCATATCTGCCGTTACAAAACGAGGCTTACCTATCGCAGCAACTAAGATGTCTGCATTTTTACAAACGTCTTTCAAGTTTTGAGTTTTGCTATGACAAATTGTAACAGTACAGTTTTCTTTTAGTAAAAGCATTGCCATAGGTTTACCAACGATATTGCTACGACCTAACACTACTGCATTTTTACCACAAAGTTCAACGCCCTCAGTTTGAAGCATTTTCAAAACACCAAAAGGCGTGCAAGCAACCGTTGAATCTTGTCCTAACATAAGATTTCCTACGTTTTCAGCCAAAAAACCGTCAACGTCTTTACTTGCCGGTATTAAAGAAAGAATTTTGTTTTCATCCAAATGTTTAGGAAGTGGTAGTTGAACTAAAATTCCATCAACACTATTGTCACTTGCTAAACTTTTTACAGTATCTGAAACTTCTTGTTCGGTTGCATTTTCCGGCAAATAAAAAGACAAAGATTTCATTCCAACGTATTCAGTTGCCTTAATCTTGTTTTTAACGTAAACTTGCGACGCTGGGTTTTCTCCAACTAAAATTACCGCAAGTGTAATTTGCCTACCGTGTTTATTCAAAAAATCTGCAACTTTAATTTTTAATTCGTCCTTAACTTTTTGGGCGATTGCTTTTCCATCAATAATTTTAGCCATTATTTCTCCTTTGCGTATTCAGCCAATACTCCATTTACAAAATCAGTGCTACTTTCTGTTGAATATTTTGCAACAATATTTACCGCTTCGTCAATTACGACAGGCACAGGTGTATTAGGAAAATTATCTAGTTCCGCCATTCCAAGTAAAAGCGCACATAAATCCGCACGGTGTAATTTGCAAGCACTACTTACCGAGCCAAGTTCGTTAATTTTTTTCATATATGCTTCTTCGTTATTATCAACAGCACAAAGCAACTGTGAAGCAAACGACTTATCTTCATCGTTTAAGTCCTTACACAAAACATCAAAAAGCCCTTCATCACCCGGATTGAAGAGCCTTGAAAATATATACTTAAAAACACATTCTCTTGCCAAACTTCTCATTAGTTACCCTCTTGAACGTTTTCAACCGCAGGTGTTGAAACATCTTCTGTTTTATCTTCAAAATTTACGCCATTGATGCCAACGTTTACACTAGCAACGTGATATTCTGTCATCGTTTCAATAGCGTGACGAACTGCTTCTTGAATTTTGAACGCAATATCAGAAACGCACTGTGCATAATGTATTTTAACCATAACGTCAACGTGAATACCGTCTTTTTCTTTGCGCACTTTTATTGCACTTGAACGCCCAGAACTACTTGGGGCATCCGAACAGAGTTCAACGCTTGGTATTTCTTTAACAGCAAAAAGTACGATATTATCAACGATTGCATCGCCGTATACAATTTTTCCTTCTTCTACCTGTGGTAGTTTCTTAAAACGAGCCATAAATATCCCCTGATAATAAATAAATATAATTTGTTATATTTATTGTACCACAAAATATTTATTTTGCATAGTGATTTTTTAAGAAATTGGTATAATTTTTACGTTTTCAGGCGAAACGTTTGCTTCTTCCGCAACTATTGAATATATGGTTACTGCGTCGTCGGCGGTAAGTTCAGGGGATTTTGCTATTACGTTAACGTTTTGAGATTCTAATCCAATGACTACAACAGCGTCCTCAAATCCGTATGCCTTAATAAGATTTTCAAGCAAAAGCTCTTTTTCGGTTATTTCAGTTAGTTCGATTTTCATTGAAAGAGCCTCTGCACGCTCTGCGCTATCCACGCTTGCGGAAGCAATTATTTCATCAAGTTGAAGAAGTTCTTCGTTCCTAGTCGTCAACCTTTCACTGCGGTATTGTGTAAAATAGTTAGCAGAACTTACCGTAATCGAATCATTATTTGAAATGGGCCCTGTTGTCAACATAAAGTTAAACACGGCTGTAACTGCCAACAATGCAATCATACACGATAATACTACAATTTTTCTTTTTTTTGTCATAATTCTCTCCTTACCTCATTGTTAAAATTTCTATTTGGTTTAAATCTATATTCAAAAGCGACATTGTCGCCTGTTGTATCCTTGCGAGTACGTTAAAGTTATTTGCCCCCTGAGCCACGATAAGCACACCTACAACCTTAGGATAAAGCTCTTTAACGACTACTGTTTTTCCATTTATAATAATTGGCGAGCTTTCTGTTTCTACACCATTTACCGTTTCTTTTGTGACGGTTTTTGTTGCCAAAACTGTTTCCATTCCCGACTCTACCGTTATTACTACCGAAACATCCCCCGCACCCTCAACCCTTTTCAACGTGTTAGTTAGCCTATTTTCTAAATCAGACACATAAATTGTAATTTGGTTGTCGTTGATTGAACTTTCTTTTTCTTTTGATGCAGAAAAAAACATAAAAAACAACAACAAAACTAAAAGTAAAGCCACTAACAAAAATTGCAACTTCTTATTCAACTTTAACTTTTCAAAAAAAGACATAAAATTCTCCGTTATATAATCACCGAAATTAATTTCAAGTCAATAGAAAGATAATCTGCAATAGTTTGTCTTATTACTTCGATATTATCTATATGCTCTCCGTTTGAAATAATAACTGATTTTTTCAAATTTACAACAACTAATAGAATTTCATAATCGGCATTTTCAATTACACTATATTCTATTGTTACAACAGCGTTAGATATACCCTTATTTTCGCATATTTTTTCGCAATTTTTTTCTAATTTTGTAATTTTTTGGCGTGTAACGTAGTCAATAAAATCGTTTTGTATAAACACACCCTCAACTTCTTTGTTATCAAAATCAACCAAACACGAACCATCTAAGTTAAGAAGTGGATTTAATATAACCACCATAATAATAAGTGCAAAATAACCCCGTATAAACTTTCCCATTTTACCCTCAGGCAAAATTATTGTAATTATCGTTGTAATAACAATTATTGCACCTATACTTAGTATCCAACCATTCATTCTATAAAAAAGCATTTGCCGACATTATCAGCAACATTATCGTTATAAAAAACATTAATCCCACCGCCAATAAAATTACAGTCAAATATGTTACAGTTTTTGACATTGACATAAAAAAAGAAGAAATTCTAACGTCTGTAATCGGTTCAGTAATAGCCGATACAACTTTTAGCAAAAAGGAAAACGCCCACAAATATAGTACAGGATTTAACAAAGTAAAGAGCAGTGCAATTAAGGACGTAATTCCGACCGCATTTTTTATTAGAACACTGCCAGCAATAACCATATCAAAGCCATCTTTCAACAATCCCCCAACTAACGGCACTGAATTTGATATTGCGTATTTAGTAGCTTTAATTGAAATACCGTCAAAGGTTGCACTAGTAATCCCCTGAACAGATAGAAAAACACCAAAAACGGTAACAGTAAGACCTATTATCCATTTTATTGTACTAACAGTTAGCTCGGAAAATTTAGTCAATCTAATAGTGTTAGAAAAGCTTGTCATCGTGTTAAAAACCGTAAACAACCCGACCAATGGTATAATTGCAAATAAGAAAATATCTATCACGCCGTTACTTAAAAACGTAACGGACGGCTTATATACACTTGCCGAAACTTTTCCACCCGACGCAAGCATTAACGTAATGATTATGGGTGACATAATTTCAGTTAAATTCGCTATATTTTTTATAATGATTTCAACATCTTTAATAAGTGCAATAATATGCGCAGAAAGTATAAGAATAATACTTAATAAGCAAACAAATAATATTAAATCCCCTATACTTTCCGATAAAAAAGACGACCTTAAATTTTGCACAATGCCACAAAAAATCGCAATAGCAAACAACGATATAAACATTGGCATTACATCTTTAACGTCAGACATAAAAACATTTACAAAATATGTTGTAAATGAATTAAAGTCTACGTTAAACGTTCCATTTAATAACCCTATCAAATATGTAAAAAAATCTATCCCTTCTGGCAAACCTTTAACGTTATTAAAGTAACTTTCTAACCCACTTAAATCAATATTTTCAAGTTGATTATTTATATTGTCAGTTAATTCATCTGCTCCGACTAATATAAAATTATTTTGAAAAAGTGCAAAACAACCAAACATCAGCAAACAAAATACAATTATTTTTTTCATTGTAATATACCTTGTATAAGGTTAAAAACCGCATAAATAATTGGCATTGATACACTTAAAATTAATATTTTTCCCGCAAATATTAACTTATCTGCCAAGCTTTTTAATCCAAAATCAAGAACAGCGTCTGACGCAAATTCAATAATATATCCAATTGCAGTTATTTTAAATATAACAACGTAAAGCTCTCTATTTATTCCCGTCCTGTCAATAATGCTATTTATTAATATAAACGTATCCGAAATATAACCAAATACTAAAAAAATCAATATAATCCCTGACCCAACGGTAGCAAGAAGAGATAATTCACTATTAGTATTTTTTAAGTATATTATTATTACAGCACAAATTATTGCAACAGAAATTATCTTAAACATTCTAATATAAATAAAACATATTTTTTATAGTGTCAAACAATTCGCCAACCATATTTATTACTAACGTTAAAACAATAATTAATCCTGCAAGCGAAACAAGTGTTGCAATATCATCTCTATCGCTTTTCTTTAATACTTGTGTGATTACCGTGATTAGTATTCCTATTGCTGCAATTTTAAATATAATATCAATATCCATAAGCTTATAACATTATAATCAAAGCGATTAATCCTATTAAAAATCCTAATTTTATATATAATTTTTTATACCTACTTTCATCGCTAATAGCATTTTCACAATATTTATTAAGTTTAATCTTAACATTGTCGACATAAACTTTTTGCGATTCAATATCACCCTTTCCAATATTATTGACGTAATCAGCAAAAAACTCTTTTTCTTCATTGCTTAAATAAGTCAATTGATTGACAGAATTATTTGTTTCAAAATACGATTTTATTAAAGAAAAAAAATCCCCATCAAAATTTAACTGCATTATAATTCTTTTAATAGAATTAAGTGTATACATCAATTCGTTTTTTAACTTATCATTAAAGCAATTAAAGTCATTGAAAAATTTTTTTCTATAAGTAAATTTTAACGACAAAACATGCCCTATTCCTACGCAAATTGCAAGCAAAACAAAACCCAGCATCAACCTCATAGCAATTTATAATCTCCATCAAATACACTTTCAGTTACGCCCAATGAACCGCCACTTTTAAGAATGACATATCTTTCAAAAACATTACCAATAAAATCTTGTTTATTTTTAAGTTCATACACACCACTACTGTGACAACTTGCAATAATTTTAATCCCACTATTTACAGCACTTTTAGCACACAACCAATCTTCTTCACTTGAAAGCTCGTCAGTAACGACGATTTGTGGCGCCATAGATCGAATTGCATAGTTAAAAGCATACAGCTTGTCCGAATATCGAATCTTATCAATATTTACCCCATTTACGTTTTCAAACTCCGCACGTTCATCAATAATTAATATGTCACCACAATTTAAATCATTTAATTTAACACATAAATCTTTTAATAATGTTGTTTTACCACATGTAGGTGGCGAAATTATTAGTGTATTAAAAATTTTACCATTTCTATAAACATAGTTAAACACATCGTTTGAGCAGTCCTTAATTTCGTGTGGAAAGCGAATATTTAACGACGTTATATTTTTTATAGTAACAACTTGTCCATTCATTTTAACAACTTCGCCCGATAAACCAACCCTTATGCCACATTTAGTCGTTATATATCCATCTTTTATTCTATCGTTATAAGCATATATTGACCGCTCTGTAACATTATCAATAATTGTATCAATATCTATTTTCTTACATACAATTACATTATTAGAATAAACTTGACCATATTCATTTAGAAAGTTTATTTTATCTGTTGATTTTAATATTACAGGATAACCTACCCTTAATCTAAGCTCATAAACTTTTTCAATTTTATAACTGTTTAAGGCTTTTATATAATTTTTAGGCAAAAAACTTAAATCCATTTATTTATACTTATGTCACTAAAAATTCAAATATAACAAAATATATAAAAAAAACAGGTCGTTTGACCTGTTTTTTATCTATTAATTAAATATTAGTTTTCACTATTTTTAAGCATTTCTGCAATAGAAGCACCAGCGTTATCATCATCCTTCCATTCGTGAAGTTCAAAATCTTCTTCTACTTCTTCTTTGCCCTTACGCTTTTTACCTTTTGAAGATTGTTCATCTTGTTCTTCAGGTTTTTCAATTTCAGGAAGTAATGCTTTAATAGAAAGAGTCATTTTTTCCTTTTCGGGATTGATATCAAGAATTTTAGCTTCAACTTCTTGACCTACCTGCAAAGCAGTTACAGGATTTTCAAGCCATTGATTTGAAATTTGTGAAACGTGAATTAAACCGTCAACACCTTTTTCAACTTCAACGAAAGCACCGAAATTAACTATTCTTACAACGTTGCCTTTAATAACGTCACCAATGTTATATTTTTCAGCAACTAAGTCCCAAGGTTTAGGTTGTAATTGCTTGTAACCAATTGAAACTCTCTTATTTTCTTCATCAATCTTCAAGATAATGAATTCGTATTGTTTGTTAAGTTCAAGAACGTCAGCGCATTCTTTGCATCCTGTCCAAGAAAGGTCAGAAATGTGAGCAAGACAATCAAAACCGTTTACGTCGATAAACGCACCAAATGCAGCAAATCTAACGGGTGTGCCAAGAACAACGTCACCTTCTTGAATGCTTGCAAAGAATTCTGCTTCTTTTTGAGCTTTAATAGCATCACGTTCAGCCTTTTCGCTTTCAAGGATAACTTTTTGTGAACCAACGATTTGTCTACGTGCACCCCTTGATTCAACTTTTTCTGCTTTAAGCCTTAAAGTTTTACCAACGTACTTTTCAAGGTCCTTAACAAAACCCAACTTAATTTGTGATGACGGAACGAATACTTGATATGAACCGTATTTACCAATTAAGCCACCTTTATTTGTTGCAGTAATAACAGCTTCAAAGATTTTGCCATTCTTAATTTCTTCAACTTCGGCTTCTTCTTTCAAAACTTTTTCCATTGCTTTTTCAGAGAACACAACCGGACCTTTTGCGATTACCATAACACGCATCTTGGTACCAACCTTATCTTGATAAGCATCTTTATTGTATTCGCCCATAATTTCTTCTTTCGGGAGCGAAAAATCGTCTTTCTTAACGTCTTTGATGGCAAGTGTAAGTCCATCGTCTTTAGCAGAAGTAATAGTAGCGGAAACAATTTGTCCGATTTTCAAATCTTTGCTTGGTCTAATATTGTCAAATGCTTTTTCCATTTCAGACTTAGCCGTAACTTCTTCCGTAACAGCAATTTCAGGTTGCTTAACTTCTTGTTGAACTTCACCTTCAACAGTTTCCGTGGTAATAATTTCTTCTGTAATCTTCTCCATGTTTGAGATAACCTCCTGGAATTGTTCGATTGGCGTTGAAGCCCCCATAACAACTCCTACCTTATTATAACTTTTTATTTTTTCACAATCTAAATCGGCTGGATTAATCACCCTAAAAACGTTTTTGCAATTCTTTAAACAAATGTCATAAAGTTTGTTAGTGTTGTTACTATTAGCACCACCTAAAACTATGACGGCGTCACATTTCTTAGACAATACTTCCGCTTCATTTTGTCGCTTTGTTGTAGTATAGCAAATTGTTTTGAAAATATCAACTGTTTTGACCTTGTTGCGATTAAAATTTTTAATAATTTTATTAAATTTTTCTTCTGAATAGGTTGTTTGAACGACTATACACAACTTATCTGCCGTTATATTAGATAAATCCTGCTCACTTTCAGTTATGATAGCAGTATTATCACACCAACCGTTAATCCCAATAATTTCAGGATGATCAGCTTTGCCTATTATCACAATTTGGTATCCATCGTTGTAATGATGCAAAACTTTTTCCTGTATATCCTTAACAAATGGACAAGTGCAGTCGATAACGTTTAAATTGTATTTTTTTGCGGTTTCAAAAGTTGATTTTGGTTCTCCGTGAGCGCGAATCAATAATGTTTCACCACCCAAAAACTCAACTTCATTAATTGAATTAATGGTCTTTATCCCAGCGTTTTTCAACTTATTCGTTACCGATTCGTTATGTATAATTTCGCCAAGAACGTAATTGTTTTGTCCTTTAAGCTTATTAGCTGCGTCCACCGCCCTTTTAACACCAAAACAAAAACCACTGTGCTTACCAACAAAAACTTTCATATTATTTTTTTGCCTTTTTTGAAGCAACAATTTCTTTTAGTAAATCTTGTTGTTCAACCATCTTTTCTTTTACAATAGAATTCATTTTTTCAAGTTCTTCATCGCCTAGTTTAACGCCGTAAAACTCATCAAGTGTAAAAGGTTTGCCGATAATAATTTTTAAACGTCTAAAAATCCTTGCTTTATTTAGCATCATTATAGGAACTATCGGACACTTTGCTTTAACTGCAAAAACAACGGCTCCGCCTTTTATGTCTTGTAGCTCATTTGTACCAGTTTTGTTTCTAGTTCCTTCAACAAATATGCAAAGCTTTTTTCCGTCCTTGATGGTCCTAATTGCTTCAAGTATAGATTTCATATCGGGATTATCTCTATCGATAGGAATTCCACCGTAAGACTTAACGATTTTAGCAAAAAGTTTATTCTTAAAAATCTCCTTTTTCGCCAAAAATTTTACGTCGCCTTTGTAAGCTCTAACTATAAACCCACAATCTGCCGCTCTAAAATGATTACTTGCTAAAACTGCTCCATTTTCAGGAACGTTCTCTTTTCCATATACTTTTATTGGATATAATAATGAAAAGAAAAATATTGGTATCTTATGAAAAAACGTCATATTCTAACCTTCAATATATGAAATAACTTTACTAATAACTTGTTCAACCGTCATATAGGACGTATCAATTTCAATAGCGTCCGATGCTTTTGTAAGGGGTGCAAAATCCCTTGTTTTATCATTATAGTCACGTTGCTCAATTTCTTGTTTTAACTGTTCATAATCAACTTTATGACCTTTAAGCATAAGTTCTTTAAATCTTCTATCCGCCCTAACGTCTACACTGGCTGTAATGTAAAATTTATAATCTGCATTTGGCAAAACATACGAGCCGATGTCTCTACCGTCTAAAACACACGACATTTTTTGCGCAATTTGTCTTTGCATTTCAACCATTTTTAGTCTTACGCATTTCAAACTTGAAATGTTAGATGCCGCCATAGAAACGTGTGGTTCACGAATACGTTCCGAAACGTCTTCGCCATCAAGATATGTATATTGAGCGCCATCAATATACTTTATTTCAAGATTTATGTCGTCTATAAAAGTTTTCACACCCACTTCGTCAAACGTATCGATATTAAGCGACAGCGCTTTCAATGCAGTTGCACGATACATAGCCCCTGTGTCCAAATACAAAATATTCATTTTGTTCGATAGTTTTTTTGCTATCGTGCTTTTACCACTGCCTGACGGACCGTCAAGCGCAATTCTAATAATTTTCTCCATTGTAACCACCTCAAATATATATTATTAACAGTATTTTCCAGCGACGTAACCCGTGCACCATGCAATTTGCAAGTTATAACCACCGGTAAGCGCATCAACGTCTAACACTTCACCTGCAAAATATAAGCCTTTTACTAATTTACTTTCCATTGTTTTTGGGTTAATTTCTTTTACGCTAACCCCACCAGAAGTTATTATTGCTTCATCAATACTTCTAAGCGACTTAACCTTAAATTTCAACCCTTTTAACACGTTGATTATCCTAGAACGTTCTTCAACTGTTATTTCACTACAATTTTTGTTTACAAATACTTTTGCTTGCTTTAACACAACTTCAATTAACGCCTTAGGCAAAAGGGCACGCAAAACGTTATTTAACGCCTTAGTATTGTTTTCCTTAAATTCTTTAATTAGCCTATTATTCAAGGTTTCAGTATTTAAGGCAGGCTTTAAGTCAATCACCAACTCTACTTGATTTGCTTGAAATTTATTAACAAACGAAGAACACGACAACACAATAGGTCCCGAAACACCAAAATGTGTAAATAGCATTTCCCCAAAATCAGAATATATTATTTTATCGCCAACTTTTGCGGTCAAAGTTACGTTTTTCAAGGAAACTCCTTGCATTGAAGCAAAATCCGACCCACAAAGCTCAATCCCTACTAATGCAGGTTTTATTCTCTCTATTGAATGCCCTAAATTTTTAGCAAAATAATAACCGTCACCACTGCTTCCCGTCAAAGGATAAGAAACGCCACCCGTGCAAACAACTACACTTTCACAATCAATAGAACCTTTATCAGTAACAACTGAAACGACTTTATTATCTTGAACAATAATATTTGTAACTTTTGTATTGAGCCGTATATCAACACCTAATTTTATCAAAACTTTTTCTAACGTTTTAGTAACGTCGCTAGCCTTGTCGCTTTCTGGAAACACTCTATTTCCACGCTCAGTTTTAAGTTTTAAGCCGTTATCTTCAAACAAATTCATTAAGTCTAATGGAGACAAAGTGTTTATTGCACCATATAAAAACTTTGAATTTGTCACCACACTGCTTAAAAACTCAGGAACAGAGACGTTTGCAGTTAAATTACACCGACCTTTTCCTGTTATGTAAATTTTTTTGCCAAGCTTTTCGTTTTTTTCAAGCAGTATTACCTTTTTATTAAGTTTTGCAGCGGAATACGCAGCCATCATTCCTGCCGCACCACCGCCTATAACAATAATACACATAATTTACATTTACCAACACAACAAACAACCAATTATGATACACATAATCACATCGAAAATAAACAGTTATTTATTGACTTTTTTCTTTTTCTTAAATATCAACTTTTCTATTCGGTCACCCTTTTTGTAAACAAGATAAGTTAGCAACGCCGTAAGAACAAAAAATAAAATCCAAAGTAATATTCCCCACCAAGTGTCATAAGGAATTATACTATTATTCATAGAGTAAGACGAAATAAAAACCGTTATTATTCTAACGATAAACGTCATACTCATAAAATAAGACACACTTATCGTAGTGATTCCAGCAACAAAGCACAAAACGTCATCAGGGAAAAACGGAAAAAGAAACATGAACGTTAAAACAATTTTGTCTTTTCCCTTAATTGCCTTTAATCCTTTTTTAAGCGATTCTTCACCCACCAACCATTTTGCCACCTTAAAGCCAAAAAACCTACCCACAAGGAACGCAATGATTGAACCTATGATAATTCCCAAACAACTGTATATTGCGCCATACAAAGGACCAAACAGCAATACTCCTGCCCCTACTGTAATAAACGATGGTATAGGCAAAACAACTACTTGTAAAAACTGAATTAGAATAAAAAATACTACCGCAAAACCACCAAAGGATGATATATACGTTCTTAATTTATCAACAGTATCTATCTTATCTAGTATTCCCGAAATTTTCAAAATATAAAGGAATATTGTCAAAAAGGCAATAGACACAACAACAATCAAAAACAGCTTATATATAACCTGTTTTGCTCTATTTAAGAAAATTATTGTCAACACTGTCAACGTTGAAATAATACTTACAGTTACCGCCGTTAAAACAGTTGAATTATTAAACCAAAATCCGCTACTAAACGTGTCGATATAAAGAACCGAAAAGACTATTCCGATGCAACCAAGCATTGAAATAATAATTATATAAAAAATTTCCTTTACAAGCGGTATTTTGTTAGTTTTACTCATAGTAATATTATATATCCCTAGACTAAAACTTATCCATAAAAGTATTAAACCTGTAATTTTTTATATTCTTCTACTGCAAACTTGTCGCATTTGTTGTTATATTCGTTATCAGCATGACCTTTAACTTTAATAAAATTTACCGTATTTATTTGCGTCAAACTAATAAGTTGTTTCCACAAATCTACGTTCTTAACATCGCTTTTATTGGACGTACGCCAATTATTTTGTTGCCAAGATTCAATCCAACCCTTATTAAACGCGTCAACAACATATTGTGAGTCGCTATACAAATCGACTTGACAAGGTTCTTTCAAGGCGTCAAGCCCTTTAATAACGGCTAAAAGCTCCATTCTGTTGTTAGTTGTATCTTTCTCACTGCCTTTAACAACTTTTTCCACGCCTTTGTATATTAATATTGCACAATAACCACCAAGACCTGGGTTGCCACTGCAAGCACCGTCAGTATAAATTTCAACTTTTTTCATTAGAGATTTTCTAACTCCATAGCCCTTTTTACACAAGCGTCAATTGCTTTTTCGGTAATTTTGTCAAGATTGCTTTCCTTATAAACGTTAACCGCCTCAATAGTAGTACCACCCTTACTGCAAACAGCAGTAATAAGTTCGTTAAGTGTTTTTTCTTTGTTTTTAAGCACCATTTTGCCTGCGCCAATCATTGTATTGGTCGCTAAAAGCATAGCATCTTCATAAGAAAGACCGTGTTTCACACCACTGTCAATAATACCTTTTAGGAACAAATAAAAATACGCAGGCGAACTACCGCTAACCCCCGTTACAGCATTAAGATTTTCTTCACTTGTTAGAACAACTTGTGCAAATGACGATAAAAGATTATATATGAACGATTTATCATTTTCATCATCGTAATCAGTCAAATCCAATCCCACAGCGCCACTACCTATTGAACACGGCGTGTTTGGCATACATCTTGCCACCTTAGCGTTGTTAAATATATCTTTAATCTTTCTTTTTTTACACCCGCCATAATAGAAATAAATTTTTCACAAACACAATCTTTTATACCCAAAAGAACGTCATTAAGATTTTGCGGCTTTATTGCAAAAAGAACAAATTCACTTTGCGAAACAAGCACCTTATTATCCATTTCAGTACATACACCAAATTTAGATATATTAGAAAGGGAATTTTCACA